>JAPHTU010000163.1 GCA_026196145.1 Gammaproteobacteria bacterium | reverse complement strand
CGATTCAAGTCAGATGACAAATTCAGAAAATATCACAACAGCCGTCCTGCTGGCAGCGGGCACAGGCACACGTTTACAACCATTGACCCTGGATGCACCCAAGTGCTTGACAGAGGTCGGTGGTATTCCAATCCTTCAACGCCTCATTGAGAACCTGCGCGAACAGGGATTTAAACGCCTGGTGATTGTGACCGGACATTTAGGGGGCTGTATTGAGGAGTATCTAAAGCTGCACGCAGCTGACCTGCGGATCGACTATGTGTTTAATCCTGACTACCGGACGACTAATAATATCTATTCATTATGGTTGGCTCGAACTCAAATCAAGGAGTCTTTTTTATTGGTAGAAAGTGATCTGGTGTTTGAAACGCAAATGCTGGATAACATGCTACAGCCCAACAAAATGGCGGTATCCACCATGTTGCCCTGGATGAACGGTACAACGGTTGAGATCAACTCAGGGAATCGTGTAATTACCTTTAATAAAGGTGAAGATATTTGCGATTACGCCAGCCAGTACAAGACAGTAAATATGTATAGTATTTCTCTTGAGTCGTGGGTGAAAATTGATGAGCAACTGGGGCGTTTTGTCTCGGAAGGCAAATTAAATGACTATTACGAAGTTGTTTTAGCGGAGATGGTGGCTAACAGTAGCCTTGACTTCGATGCAGTGCTCTTTGATGCTGACCGATGGTATGAAATTGATACGAGAGCGGATCTGATCGCTGCAGAGAATCTGGTCGCAAAAACCACTTATGGCGCTGGAATCCCGCTAAAATCAGTGGACTTAATTGCTGAGGTTGCATGATCTTTATCTTGAAGTAATTCGAACCTGCTTGGGGATGCTATATTTTTGAATTAAATCAGTGACAAGTCTATCGATTATTACAATTTCATCATGATTAAAGTACGACAAAGTTTTATATACCAGAATCTCGCTAACATCACCTCGCTACTAGGCGTGCTGCCATTAGTGCTCCTGTTTCAGGAAGATGGCTATCGTTACCTCATCCCCTTGATCATATTTAATAATGTGATGGATGATCTTGATGGTGTATTGGCGGCTAAGCTTGATATTCGTAGCCGCTTTGGTGCGAATCTTGATAATGTTTGTGATGCGGTCGCGCATGGTATTCTAATTTTAGTAGTTGGTGCGCATTACGGTGAGTGGGTACTACTTGCGAGTCTGGTTGCAGCCGCTTCGATTATTTTACGTGCAACTTCCCGGGTCGATCCGGATAGCGTAGCAAGCGGTGGCACACCGACCAATGAACTCATGCGGCACCTGTTGTTTGTTTTGCTGTTAACAGCAATATTTGAAGTCGCTGCGGAACCTTATCTGATTCTTATAATGCTAGTGCATACCATAACGATGGTGGTGCCTTTTAAATTATCGCTGCTAATACGTGGGTTGGCGAAAAACGTTACCCAGGTTGCTTTGGTAAATGTCTCGCTAGTGGCAGCGTGGTTACTGCCACTAGCAGCACCATTCATAGCCACGGCTTTTATCGCCACTTATCTGTATTCTTTTGTAGCAGATGGAATGGCATGGTTAAGAACTAAAGACGATAAAATAGTTTAGTAATCAAATGCACTGATATCAGTAGAATATCAAATGCATAAACTTCCTGATAACGAAGAACGGATCTAATTTGTATAACGCCAGAGATAAGAAAATAAAATGAAGACAAATACTGACCGGGATATGAATCTTGGTTTATATCGCCCTGTCATATGAAAATTCCGCGCATACCACTCTTTGAATGGCTTCAGGATAACCACGAACGTGCTGAGTACGTCCTGGCTTTCAACAAAATGAAAGGCCTTTCTAAACGCGAGTATGATGAACTGGTACATTTCGATCTCAAACCCGAGCTTGATCTTGGGCGTGGCGACCCACGCGGCGCTAACGAGTTCAAAGAGATCCTGATGGAGATGTATGGCTGCGGGATTGACAATATTGTTACAACTTCTGGCGGCACCCAGGCCAATTTTCTCGTATTCATGTCTACCTTGAACAAAGATGATGAATTCATCATAGAGCAGCCTGGCTACCAGCCTATGTGGCTCACACCTGAGATAATGGGGGCTCGCAAGGTACAGTGGTTCAGGCATTTCAAGGATGGATTCCACCTGGATGTCCACGCACTGGAGGACCTGATAACTGACAGGACAAAACTGATTGTGTTAACGAACCCGCATAATCCAACCGGAGTGGTGGCAGACAGGGAGCTGGAAATAAAGAAGGTTGCAGAGATAGCACAAGCTAAAGGTATATATGTTCTGGTTGACGAGATTTTTCTTGATGGCACCTCCGTCCCCCAAGTTTCCGCCTATGGTCTTTCGAACGTCATTATTTCCAGTAGCATGACAAAGGTTTACGGCCTGGGTGGTCAGAGGACTGGATGGATAATTGCACCCCTGGAAATTGCCGCCGAGTGTCAGCTCACCAAAATTCATACGAATGGCTCCACTTCATATGTTGGGGAGATGATGAATGCCCATGCTCTGCGAGATGCCAGGAAGCTCCTGGTGCAAAGATTTAACAAGCATTCATTATCCAATTTCCGCGTACTTGCTGAATGGATGGAGACTAATCAGGATATCATGGAATGGGTTATGCCCCACGGTGGCATAATGTGTTTTCCAAAATACAGGGTAAATATTTCTTCAGTCGAGCTTTGCCAAAAGCTGCTGGACGATCACGGAGTTATGGTAAATCCGGGGGAGTATTTCAATCTGGATGGTCACATTCGGCTTGGCTACGCCTGCTCCGAAAATATATTGAGAAGTGGTCTGAATGCGCTGGAGAGAGGGCTGAAGGAACTGAGTTGATGGGGGCAACTAATTTGCGTCATCCACTCGACATGATTTGAAGGGCAGGAATATGTACAAGAAGTAAGTCGCTACAGAGTGTATGGCCGTTATTGATGAGGCTTCGGTTCTCACCCCGGACACTCGCCGACAATGGATCTCTTGGTCGGGTCCCCGTAAGCCCAGGAAAATTAACGCGAAGGGGCGTTCCTGCAGCTACCCTATGAGTAGACCCATCGACTATCAATCGATTGATCCCGCCTGTAAAGTCTCCTAATGTCTTAATCGATACCATGTTTGATTCTCTTGATGAATTACATCAACTATAGGCTTTGGCATCCCGACAGCGCACACTAAAATAGCTTTTATCCTGCAAACATATGGCAGTTAACTTTCCCCCTTGAACACAACCATTATCCATGGAGAAAACATGTTTAGACTTAACTTTCTGAGGAGATAAAGAAGCCCAGTGACCAAAAATTATGGGGGTTGTCTTTAGCGCTCGTTTGGGTACTTCATACCAAGGAACAAGGCCTCTTTTTTGTGCTTCCTTGCTTCCTACATTTAAATGAATCCTGCCTTTGATATCACAATAACGCATTTCCGTAAAACAGTTGCTGATGAAACTCAATCGCTCCATACCCTGTAAACCGGGCTTCCATTTTTTAGGTTTATTCCAGTTCGACATCTGTTCAAGAAAATCTCGATAGTGTTCTCCCTGCAACACCGTCTCCAGTTCGAGCGCACAGGTTTGAGCCTGTTCAAGGTCCCATTTAGGGTAAATACCGGCGTGAACCATCGTGCAATCCAGAGATGCATCGTAATGCATTAAGGGCTGGAATCTCAGCCAGTCCACTAGCTCGCCAATATCCGGTGCTTCCAACATTCCGGAAATGGTATCTCTTTGCCGTGGTTGCTGAATGCCTTCAGCTGCTGCCAATAGCTGTAAGTCATGATTACCCAACACCGTAATCGCGCTATCACCCAACGATCTCACAAAGCGTAAAACCTGAAGTGAATTCGGTCCTCTATTCACCAGATCGCCGGCAAACCATAAATTATGCTTGTCTGGATCGAATTCAATTTTATCCAGTAATATTCTGAGTTCATCAAAACAACCCTGTACATCACCAACCGCAAAACATATCTTGGGGTGGCCGCCCGGTGGCAGGAACTTCTCGTCTATCAGATCCTCAAGCGTATCCAGGAGTTGTTCAAATGTTTGTGATTGTTTCTTATAACTCATACAGTGAGACTGTGTCCTGCCTGAGAGGTAGGTAACACATTATACCGGAGACATGGGTTACACAATGGAGCATTTGAGAGAAGCTAAGTGCCTTGGAGGGAGAGTAATCGCATGGGTGAATACCTGATTTGTCGCCCGCCTGCTAGACGGCGAGAAGATGGCAGGACTCATGTGATTAGGCCAGCCCGCTAATTTAATGCTCTACAATGTATTATTAATTCAGTTTGATATCGCCGCACAACTGGTCGCTGACGTGATTGGCAAAGCCTGACCCGGCCTCGCCGTATATATTATAAGCCGCATTAAAGCCCGCGGCTTTGAGCATATCGACCTGGTCGTCGTATTTAGCGGTGCCCGCGACTTTTCCCTTGAAATCATTCTCTTCGAGTTGCTGGAATGCGAACAGGTTTTCTTCGGCTTTGGGCATGTCGAGCAATACAACGCGGACCTTATCCGTATCCAGACTCTCCCAAAATTCTGCATCCGTGGCGTCACCCTGAATGACCTTACGGCCTTGCTCTCTATGTTTTTGCAGTATGATGGCATCGTTATCGATTCCAAGCACGATATCACCGTATTTTTGCCGCATAGTCTCATAGGCTGCGGTACCAACACGGCCCATACCAAATACCAGTATTTCTGCATTACCAGTACTGATGATGCGCTCACCTGAGCGACGGACTTTGCGTTGGAAACGTCTGATGAACTTGTCGCTGCGTGCATACAATCGATGCGATGCCACGTTTAATGGTGAAGCTATGATAAAGGTCAGTGCCAATGCGACAGCTATTACGCCCAGCCACTCGCTATTCAACCAGCCGTTGCTGTAACCGATCGCGCTGACGATCAGGCCGAACTCGCTGTAGTTGGCAAGACTCAGGCTGGTAAGGAAGGAGGTGCGCGCCCTCAGGCGGAACATACTCAGCAACCAGTAGAACAGCAGTACTTTTGCGGGCACGATCAATACGAGGAATAATGCGACCAGGAATACGTTGAGGCTGACAGTAGCGGTAAGACCAATACTGAGGAAGAAACCGATCAGAAACAGATCCTTGAAAGCCAGCAGTGCTGATGCCATTTCAGAGGCGCGCTCAGTGCGTGCCAGTATCATGCCGATCACCAGCGCACCGAGGTCGGCTTTCATGTTGACGATTTCAAATAGCGACGCGCCACCCATGGCGAAAATAAAACCGGCGATCACCAATAACTCGCCGTGACCAACGTGGCGGATAATTTTTACGAACAGCGGTCGCAATACAATTAATCCGGCCAGAACCGCAAATGCCCACAATGAAGGGATCTTGCCTGTCGAGATGGTGAGAAATATGACCGCAAAAATATCCTGCACAATCAGGATGCCAATTGCGATACGGCCATGGTTGGCCTTGAGCTCGCCTTTTTCTTCTAATACTTTTACCGCGAATACTGTGCTGGAAAAACTCAGCGCAAACGCGAGTAACGCTGCTGTTTTCATGTCGAGGTTAGTGAACATCGGTACACTTAGATTGCTAATCACAGTAATCAATGCTCCAAACGAGAGTACGATAATCAGCATATGTAAGCTAGAACCAGCCCATATTTCAGGCCGCGTCAGGCTGCGCAAATCGAGTTTCAGGCCAATCGTGAATAGCAGCAGGGTAATGCCAAGGTCGGCAAGCGTGTGGAGCCCGGGAACTATTTCCACTCCCATGGCATTCATGATGAAACCGGATATAAGGAAACCAACGAGAGGCGGCAATCCGACTTGTTTGGCGAGAAAGCCCAATACGAAGACCAGCGTAATCAACGCAGTGGAAGTGTGATTAATGGCAATCCAGGTGAAGTCCATGTTTATGTATCTTTTGATGAGTATAAGACTACTGTCCTCCAGTATCTTTATCTGGAGGGCGGCTGATAATCCTACTATTTATTAATGCTGGTCGGGGGATTTATATAGCTACCATCCGTTCATCGCCATCAACCTTGCATGTTGTACCAAAGGTATCTAGCTGATTATGTAGGGTCAGCCTGATAATCTAACTGGTTCCCTCGACTTGCGCCACTGTGCCAGGGCCATTTCTGCTCCATGCGGTCCATCCAACAATTCAGCACCATCTGGCATCCCCGTATTGCACTGAAATGACTGCCCACCAACCCAGATTTGCGTGTCAGGCTCGATCATCTGCCTTAAGCCCTTTAGCATGACCAACGCATCATCAGGATTGAAGCCACTACTGAAGGACAGGCCAATGATGAAATGGTGGTCCCTGTAGGACTTGAACCTACGACCAATCGATTATGAGTCGATAGTCGATTGTTATATAAGGATATATTAAGTGCGCCATCCGAAGGAGGCGCACTAACGGCGCATTAATTATAGGAATATCCTTAATTTGTCTATAATTAGCGGGGTAGGCTGATTGATGATAGCAAGTAAATGGCGCAGTGCTTATGGTTTTGTCGTGGTTTATTGCCGATAACTGCGCCTTTATTGCGCCACGAAGGTGGTTTCTGCTAAGAAGTTAGCGCGTAACCTATTGATATAAATGGTGGCCCCTGTAGGACTTGAACCTACGACCAATCGATTATGAGTCGACTGCTCTAACCAGCTGAGCTAAGGGGCCATAATGAAAAACGCCCCGCTGTTGCGGGGCGCGTATTGTAGGAAAACAATTATTCGTTGTCGAGGAAGCTGCGCAGCTGGTCCGAGCGACTCGGGTGGCGTAGCTTGCGGAGTGCCTTGGCTTCAATCTGGCGAATACGCTCACGGGTGACATCAAACTGCTTGCCGACTTCTTCCAGTGTATGGTCAGTATTCATGTCGATACCAAACCGCATGCGTAATACCTTGGCTTCGCGTGGTGTGAGTCCGGCCAGAATTTCGTGCGTGGCCTCACCGAGACCTTCAGAAGTGGCAGATTCAATGGGTGCTACGGAGTTGGCATCTTCAATGAAATCACCCAGATGTGAATCTTCGTCATCACCGATCGGGGTTTCCATGGAGACGGGCTCCTTGGCAATCTTTAATACCTTGCGTACCTTGTCTTCCGGCATGTCCATGCGTTCGGCCAGTTCTTCGGGCGTGGCCTCTCTTCCCATTTCCTGCAGCATCTGCCGTGAAATACGGTTCAGCTTGTTAATGGTCTCGATCATATGAACAGGGATACGAATGGTACGTGCCTGGTCGGCAATCGAACGGGTAATGGCCTGACGTATCCACCAGGTCGCATAGGTCGAAAACTTGTAGCCACGACGATATTCAAATTTATCGACGGCCTTCATCAGGCCAATGTTGCCTTCCTGGATCAGGTCGAGGAACTGCAGGCCACGATTGGTGTATTTCTTGGCGATCGAGATCACCAGACGCAGGTTGGCTTCGCACATCTCTTTCTTTGCACGACGTGCCTTGGCTTCGCCCACTGACATGCGGCGGCTGATGTCCTTGATTTCCTGAATTGGAATACCGGCCTTTTCCTGCAGTTTGAGCATCTTGTTTTGCAGGTAGATGATGTCGTCGGCAAGATCACCAATGGCTTCGGCGTAGTCCTGCTTACGTCTCGCCTGGCGCCTGGCCCATTTCAGGTCAACTTCATTGCCGGGGAAACACTCGATGAACTCCTTGCGAGGCATCTTTGCATCCTTGACGCAAAGGCTCATGATTTCACGTTCGTAGTGACGGATCATGCGAACGTCATCGCGCAGTTCATAGATCAGTTGATCAAGTAATCTGGGGGCAAACTTCAGTTCGGTAAAGCTGCTGGTAACTGCATCACGCCACTTGATCGTGGTCTTGTTGTCCAGGCCGCGTTTTTTAATCGAGTCTACCGCCTTTGCCTGTTCCTTCTTTAATGCAGCAAAGCGTACCTTGACCTCTTCAGGGTCTGGTCCGGTTGGCCCTTCGTCTTCTGTTTCATCATCGTCATCACTGCTATCACCTGATTTCTGGGCAGGTGTCGGGATTTCTTCATCAACCGCGTTGGGGTCGATAAATCCGGTAATGATGTCGGCAAGCTTGGCCTGTTCTGCCTGGTATTGCTCGTACAGAAAAAGCACGGCATCAACAGAGCTCGGGTATTGAGACAGGGTGAGCTGGACCTGTCCCAGCCCCTCTTCAATCCGCTTGGCGATAGCGATCTCGCCTTCGCGAGTCAGCAGTTCAACCGTACCCATCTCCCGCATGTACATACGCACGGGGTCGGTGGTGCGGCCAAATTCGCTATCCAGCGTGGTGAGGGCGGCTGCCGCTTCTTCAGCAGCGTCTTCATCGGTGACGTTGTCCTTGGCGAGTTCCAGTGCCTCGGCATCCGGTGTGTTTTCGTATACCGTGATACCCATGTCATTGATCACGCTGATAATGTCTTCGATCTGCTCTGAATCAACGATGCCATCGGGCAGGTGATCATTGACCTCGGCGTAGGTAAGAAATCCCTTTTCCTTGCCTTTGGCGATCAGGGTTTTGATATCAGACTGTTGTTGCTGTAGTTCGCTCACGTCATGTTCCTTAATCTACGCTGGTTTTAGTCAGCCCAAATAAAAACCGGCCAAGACTTGCGATCTTGGGACCGGCGCACAGAACCCACCATTATAGCAGGTGTTTTTCAAGTTCCCAGTCAAACGCGCGTTTTTTTACGGTCGTGACCGTAAAAATACCGGGGATAGCTACTTAAAGCAGTTTGCCAAGTTCCGTATATAAGGGTAGATGCAAAAGTGGTTTTTACAAGTTTTCGTTATTGTCGGCTGGATTGGCCGTCTGTTGCAGGACGGCCTTTTCCTCTGCGGTCGGGAGTTCGCCCCGGGCTATCTTCGCCAGGATTTGCTTCCGGCTGTTGCGCCGGAAGTGTTCAAGCTTAGACAGGGTGTCTTTGAATTCTGCCTCCAGCCGGTGGGCGTCCAGCTCTATTTCGGTCAATGCCAGCTTGGCCAGGTGTTTGCCGTATTCATTATCACGCCAGTGTTCCAGAATGGCGCCGGTGTGCGCATCGGGCCGATCATGCAGGAATGCCAGTAAATCTTTCAATAGATCGGAGCCGGGTAGATCAAGGTCA
Source organism: Gammaproteobacteria bacterium (assembly GCA_026196145.1). GTDB lineage: Bacteria > Pseudomonadota > Gammaproteobacteria > JAJDYQ01 > JAJDYQ01 > JAJDYQ01. The sequence continues at coordinate 3,779 of JAPHTU010000163.1, read as the reverse complement.
GCTACCTCGTCTGTTGATTCAACAAGTTGTGCCAGATCGGGTCGTTGCAGTAGCAGGGTAATCAGGTGCCTGATATGCGGGTTCTTTTGCCGTTGGGCGGGCTTGTCAGGTTTGCGGATAGCCGGTTCCTGGTTGAGCTGCGTGACCTTGCTTAGCCGGTCAGCAGACAGGCCGGTGAGCTCGGCCAATTGATCCAGCATGATTTCGTGGAACACGCCGCCGGGCAGTTTCTGCAAATATGGTTGGGCCAGCTGCGCGAGCCGTGAACGGCCGTCAGCGCTGTCCATGTCGATATCCTGTGACAGTCGGTCAAAGAAAAATGCGGATAGCGTCTGCGCCTTGCTGGCCAGTCGATCAAACTCGATCTTGCCATGTTCGCGAATCATGCTGTCGGGGTCTTCTCCATCAGGCAAAAACAGGAAGCGAATAATATAGCCGTCACGCATGATCGGCAGGGCGTTTTCCAGTGCCCGCCAGGCAGCATCCCGTCCTGCGCGGTCACCATCAAAACAAAACACAATCTCCGGGACGATACGAAAAAGCTGCTTGAGGTGATCGCTGGTGGTAGCTGTGCCGAGTGTGGCGACGACATTGCGAACACCATGCTGGGCGAGTGCGATGACGTCCATATATCCTTCAACGACATAAAAGCTTTCCAGTTTGCGTACGGCCTGGCGTGCCTCATACAGGCCATACAGCTCCTTGCCCTTGTGGAAGACCGGTGTTTCGGGCGAGTTCAGGTATTTAGCGCCGCTATCAGAACCCATGATGCGGCCGCCAAAGCCAATGGTGCGCCCTCTCCGGTCGCGGATCGGGAACATGATACGATCGCGAAAACGGTCGTAGACCTTACCCGACTCGTTCTCGGTCAGCATGCCACTTTCCTTGAGCTGGTTGAGCTTGGATTCGCCAAATAGCTTGGTGAGATTGTCCCAGCCCGAGGGCGCATAACCCATGCCGTACTCTGCAGCGATTTCACCGCTAAGGCCGCGGTCTTTCAAATAGTTGATGGCCGCCTGATTCTGCTTGAGTTGATTGCGGTAATAGTCACCCGCCTGCTGCAATATGTCGAATAAATTATCATCAGCGCGCAGCTTTTCAGGTTGTACCCCTTGTTCATGTGGTACTTCCATACCCTGCTGGGCCGCCAGGGTTTCCACGGCCTCAACAAAATCCATGTGGTCATATTCCATTAGAAAGCTCAGTGCCGTGCCATGCGCACCGCAGCCAAAGCAATGATAGAACTGCTTGGTTGGACTGACAGTAAACGAGGGGGTTTTTTCGTTGTGGAACGGGCAACAGGCCTTGAACTCATGGCCGGCTTTTTTCAGCTCGATACGGGAATCGATGATGTCGACGACGTCGGCACGATTCAGTAGATCATCAATAAACCATTGTGGGATAAGTCCAGCCATCGGGGGATTTTAACAGCCTAATAGCGGCGCAGGAGACAACTATTCGTTGTCGGGTGGAGTGATGTTTGTGTAACAGGGTATGCCCTGTTGGCGACTAACCCAGTTTGGCTTTGATTTTACCGCTTACCGGACCCATTTCGGCGCGGCCTTGCAACTGGGGTTTCAAGATACCCATGACCTTGCCCATGTCCTTGATGGTTTCGGCTCCGGAGTCGGCGATGGCCTTTTCAATTAGCGTATCAATCTCAGTATCGGTAAGGGGCTCTGGCATGTAGGCCTTGATGATTTCGAGCTCGGCTTCTTCAACTTCAGCCAGGTCGGAGCGGTTGCCCTTGGTGAATTGCTCAATGGATTCACGCCGTTGTTTGACCATCTTCATGAGCACGGTAATCACGTCGTCATCATCAAGTTCGCGGCGCTCATCAACCTCGATCTGCTTGATGGCAGAGGTGATCAGGCGCAGGGTAGCGGTTTTTTGCTTTTCCTTGGCTTTCATTGAAGCCTTGACGGCTTCAGTGATGGTGTCTTTGAGACTCATTGAGCTGGAGTGGCTTTGATATTTCTATGAACTATCAGACTGTGCAGTGTTTCGATTATGTCTGAAACAGATCGAAAGAATCTGCAACCCGGCTTAGTACAAACGGCGACGGGCCATCCGGTCACGCCAAACCTTTTTCATGTGGCGCTTAACTGCCGCAGCCTTTTTGCGTTTGCGTACCTGCGTGGGTTTCTCATAGAATTCGCGACGACGCACTTCCGCAAGTGTGCCGGCTTTCTCGCAGGAGCGCTTGAAGCGGCGCAGGGCGATATCAAATGGTTCGTTCTCTTTAACTTTTACAGCTGGCATTGATGCCTCACCTATAATTTAGTCTGGGTGTTCAAGGGCGCGCGATTCTACAGATTACATTTGCTAATTGCAAAGCCAAAAGAGACGAGGAAACAGGGTGTTGGGGAGAAAATGAAGGTATTGGGTATCGAAACCTCGTGTGATGAAACCGGGGTCGCCGTGTATGACACCGAAAACGGGCTGCTGTCACATACGCTTTACAGTCAGGTGAAGCTGCACGCCGAGTACGGCGGGGTCGTGCCAGAACTGGCTTCTCGCGATCACATTCAGAAATTAACACCGTTAATTCATGAGGTTACCGAAAACGCGGGGCTTACACTGGCTGACCTTGATGGGATAGCCTATACCCGTGGGCCGGGCTTGATGGGGGCATTGCTGGTTGGTTCGGCGCTGGGGCGCTCACTGGCCCTTTCGCTGGGAGTGCCCGCTATCGGGGTGCATCATATGGAGGGGCATTTACTCGCACCCATGCTGGAAAACCCGGCACCTGAATTTCCTTTTGTGGCCCTACTGGTCTCAGGTGGTCATACACAGTTGATGTCCGTCACGGGTATCGGTAAATATGAATTACTGGGCCAGTCACTTGACGACGCGGTGGGTGAGGCGTTTGACAAAACCGCCCATTTACTTGGCCTGGGTTATCCGGGTGGCCCGGCGCTGGCAAAACTGGCCGAGCAGGGTGATGTCTCGCGTTTTCATTTTCCCAGACCAATGACGGACCGTCAGGGGCTGGATTTCAGTTTCAGCGGCCTCAAGACCTTTGCCATGAATACCCTGAAAAGCCATGCCGAGGAGGAGAATATCGAAGCCCATATTGCAGCCGCCTTTCAGCAGGCGGTGGTCGATACCCTGATTATCAAATGTCGCCGGGCAATGGATGAAACCGGTTTCAATAACCTGGTGGTAGCCGGCGGGGTGGGGGCAAATCAGGCGTTAAGGGAAAAACTGCGATCCGAGATGCAAAACAGGGATATTGAGGTTTTTTTTCCACAACCGGCCTTTTGTACCGACAATGGCGCCATGATTGCCTACGCGGGGGCGCTGCGTTTACAGGCCGGTCAACATGATGATGAAGACTTCAGTGGCAAGCCACGCTGGCCGATGGCCGAACTATCTCCCGTCACTGTCCTTTAATATATCCGTAGTTGAACTACTAATCCGGGTCTCTTTACCGCTGAGCATTTTCTGGATATTGCTGCGATGGCGCCAGAACAACAACAGCACCATAAATGTGAGAATGCCGGTGAGTGGCCAGTCATGGTGCAGGAACCAGGCGTAAACAGGTACCAGTGCCGACATCACCAGTGCAGACAGGGAGGAAATTTTCACGACATAGGCCATGAAAAGCCAGGTGCTGATGGCAGCAAGCCCAAGTATCCAGTTGATACCCAACAGTACGCCCAGCAGGGTGGCGACACCCTTGCCGCCCTGAAAACGGAAAAATACCGGGTATAGGTGACCGATAAAGGCCGCCAGGCCCGTGAGCGCCAGGATCAGTAGTGGGAGATTCAGCAGTT
>JAPHTU010000358.1 GCA_026196145.1 Gammaproteobacteria bacterium | reverse complement strand
TGAAATACTATTGAATAACAGGATTGAGAAAAACCAGTAAAAAACACGTATTTTAATCATGTAAAACTCACCTAACCTTGTGACGTAACTCCGGGCTCTGAAGTGGCTGTATTCGCAGGTGCTCATCATCCAGCCGGTACTCGTACCAGCGTATCACATACCTTGAAACAAACACGCCAATTGCCAACCCCGATATGGCGGCAATTACCTGAAAAACAAGTTGCTGCGAGATCAGGGAGGCTATCAGCACGAGTATAAACATACTTGCCAGCGGCAACAGGTACTGAACCATCACCGAGCGTATGAATATCGATTCATCCAGCAAAAGTTCGGCAATATCACCTACCTTGAACTGATCACCGCGCCTGGTAACCTTGAGCAAATGCGACTGTTTCCCGAACAGTTGCGCCAGGTTGGTTGCACCGCATGTTGCAGACGAGCAGGAATGACAACCACTTTGCACTGGCTTGACCAGTAGATGTTCCGGCCCTGCCTGAGCAATCTCGACCATTTGTGAAATCAAACTACCCCCGGATGCATTCAGTTTTTGGCGACGGCCTCGGCAATCTGTCTGACGGTGGCCCGGGGAGCTTCCCCCATGACCGTCACCCGATGATTGTTCACCTTTCTGCCATAGGCATTCATACTACCCATACTGGTTTCACCTTCAAGTACCTGGTCGTCCGGCATGGTTTTCTCGATATAGACCGAGACAGAAGCAATCCCGTCAGACAGCACGAAATGCTGCACCAGGTGCTTCTTCATGGGCATGGACTTCAGCGACTGGCTGGTGATGCGAAAACCTTTCGGTATACGGGAAAATGTCCACTTGTTTTGACCCGGTTGCATCTCTTCATGACTCGCCATGTGATCCATGACAACACGGAACTGCTCATGCTCGACCGTGGGCTCCAGCATTGCTGCCGAAATCGGTGACTGCAGGGATATTTCAGTAAACATCATCTGCTCTATCACGTTTGCCTGGCCATCCATGATATCCGAGCGCAGCACCATGCCGCTGTCCTCTTCCAGCCAGATTCGATATCCGTAACGCATTTTGTCTTTGGGCTCCACGGCCAGTATCACAGTCGGATAACCGGCGATACGATCACGTCCGATCAGTTCAATATCGTAAACGGACCTGAGTTCCAGGATATTTTCCGGCAACAGTGCAGGCAGACCGGTACCGGCTTTCAGGTGACCGACAATGACTGATTTATCTGCCGGCAGTATACAGGTGACTTTCTCACTATCCCTGAGTATCTCACGTGCCTCGCCATTCAGGGACAACAGACGTTCGCGTTCTCCCTTGTCATCAACACTGTGCACGATTTGCATGGTATCGATATGACCATCGTTAATATAAACGTAGGTGCCGGTGTAATTCAGCCCATGTACCGCCTCATTCATCTTGGCGAGCCACATCTCGGTGGACTCGGCATGGGCCACTGATGCAAACAGTGCGACGATAATTAAAACGAATTTCACCTCTGCGTGCTTTAACTCTCGCACAAGGTTACTGACGTCTATCTTCTTTACTGGCATTTTCTTTCAGTTCTTCATCCGGCATGGGCTGATCATAACCCGCTATACGGCTGTAGGGGATAATACTTTGTGATGCGCCAAAACCGGAATAGCTACTGTGGTCAACCAGATAACTGTTCAGGTGGGAAACCACGGCCGGCCTGGCGGACTTCCAGCCTGTGCGCGGTACTGCAAGGTAATTATCCGGCAATGGTGCAGGCTGTGGCTGACTGGCCGCAATCTGGTGTTTTGTCTGCTGTGGTGACAGTGAGTCATTGTTATACAACACACCAAAAACAGCCAGCATGGCAACGGAGGCCGCTATGGCAAAACCGGCCGCTGGCCTGGCGAGCCGCTGGATAACGCCAACAGGTGCCGGCGAGCCGCCCTCATCACGAGTATCATCATCGTGCTGAATATAGGTGGTATCCGACGTCCTGGAAATAAACTCAGGCAAATCCTCACGCATCGCATCACGTATCAGGTGATAACGTTGCCATGTGCCCTGCAGATCATCATCTGTCTCGAGACGGCGCTGTAATAACTCGCGTTCCGCATCAGGTAATTCACCATCCACAAGCGCTGATAACTGTTCATTAATTGTGTCACTCATCTGTCTGTACCTGTTTATTCAGATAATTCACTAGTTCATTAAAGGGGCGATCTTCTGATCAATCGCATCACGTGCCCTGAAAATTCTTGATCTCACCGTACCAACGGGGCAATCCATAATTATCGCGATGTCCTCATAACTCATACACTCAATTTCACGCAATGTAATCGCTTCCTTGAGATCATCAGGCAAGGCCTCAATGGTCCGGAAAATCGCAGCCTTCAGTTCCTCAGTAACAACCAGATTTTCCGGGGTTTCCTTTTCCTTCAACCTTGTGTCTACCGCATACTGCTCTGCTTCCATCGCATCAACTCCTGTTGCCGGCGGCCGGCGTTTCTGTGATACCAGATAATTCTTGGCCACGTTGGTCGTTATCCTGTACAGCCATGTGTAAAACGCACTATCACCACGAAATGATCCAATCGCCCGGTAAGCCTTGATAAAGGCCTCCTGTGCCACATCCTGTGCTTCCATGGGATCGTGTACAAATCGCGACGCCAGCTTTACGATTCTGTTCTGGTATTTCAATACCAGCAGATCGAAGGCGCGTTTATCGCCAGCCTGTACACGTGTCACCAAATCCTGATCAGTTGTCTGTTCGCCCATATAGGCTATTCCTTCTCAGCTATGGGCCAAGTTATCACTGTCACAAATAATGACCAGCCAATGTCGTGAAAGTTCGTTTTCGTGTGTAAAAAAGTTAACATGCGGCAATTGTAGCCCCTTTAGCATATGAATTTGAGCCAAACCAACGAACAATTTGATGTCCTGATCATCGGCAGCGGTGCCGCCGGCCTCAGTCTGGCGCTGCAACTGGATAGCCGGCTAAAGGTCTGTGTGGTTGCAAAAACTACGCTCGAGGAGTCATGCACACTTTATGCGCAGGGTGGTATATCTGCCGTTCTGGAT
>JAPHTU010000069.1 GCA_026196145.1 Gammaproteobacteria bacterium | reverse complement strand
TCCCGAAAGTAAACCGCAATCTCCTGAATCAGTTCGAGGTCAAGGCCGGTGCTTCGATCTGTTTCCGACAGCATGGCCACCATCGACTCGGTCGGTGTATGGCCATAGGTCAGGCTCATGGAGGATATCGAGGTATCCGCCACATCCAGGCCGGCCTCGGCTGCCTTGATCAGGGTCGCTGTCGACATGCCTGTCGTAGCGTGACAGTGCATGGATATGGGTAGATCGCAGCTGGCCTTGATACGTGTGACCAGTTCTTCCGCAACATAGGGCTTGAGCAAACCCGCCATATCCTTGATTGCAATGGAATGACAACCCATGTCTTGCAGTTGCTTCGCCATATCAACCCATGCATCCACGGTATGCACCGGGCTCAGCGTGTAGCAGATGGTTCCCTGTGCATGTTTATCAATGGCAATCGTTGCCTTGATGGCGGTTTCAAGGTTACGCACATCATTCATGGCATCGAAGATACGAAATACATCCATGCCATTGATCGCCGCTCTTTCTACAAAGGTATAGATAACGTCATCGGCATAATGTCGATAACCCAGGGCATTCTGTCCTCGCAGCAACATTTGTTGCGGGGTGTTCGGCATGGCCGCCTTGAATTGACGCAGGCGTTCCCACGGGTCTTCACCCAGGAAGCGAATACAGGCGTCGAAGGTTGCGCCGCCCCAGGATTCCACTGACCAGTAACCCACCTGGTCAAGCTTGGGGGCGATTGGCAGCAGGTCTTCTGTTCTCAGGCGTGTTGCCAACAAGGACTGGTGTGCGTCACGCAGGACGACATCGGTTATCTGTAGTGGTTTGCTCATGGGATGGCTTTATGGTGTTGGGGCTTGTTGGTGAAATTTTCGATACAGGTTTGCGACATACAGCAAGGCCTGTGGCATGGGTGCATCCTGTTCATTGATAGCGGGGTGGTCCTTGTCAAATGCCGGCAGCCACCTGGCCATGATCGACATGCAGTACACCAGTAGCCCCAGGATAATAAATACTGAACCCATGCCCAGTATGAGTAATCCAGTCGCTTCGGTTAATAGTGACTCAATCGGCATAACCATCTCCTTAAGTACAGACAGGTCAGAAAGAATGCTCAACACGGCAGTAAATCCAATTGTTTATCGTCAGCGTCGAACGCTATAGCTTTTGCTGGCGGGATTCTGCTGAGTCACAGGTAAGAAACCAAATTAAATAAACCGATAGTCATTATTAGTCGAGGTGACAGTAGCCGGGGCGACAGTCATCAATCTGTAACACTTCAATATTCAGTATTAATTTATTCATGGTTGTATCGGGGGCATATTGTTGCGGCGCACCATTTCGGGTGCTAGGGTGAAGTCATAACCAGAAAATTAATCCCGGTGTCGTTACCGGTGACAATAACAGCGAATATATGACATCATCAAAGCGACCAAAGTATCTGAATTTATTGAGAATTAGGCTGCCTTTGCCTGGCATGGTTTCGATTGCTCATCGGATATCAGGTGTTCTGATGTTTGTTGCGATCCCGGTACTGGCCTACCTGCTGGATATCTCGGCAGGCAGTGAAACAGGCTACCAACAGGTGCAGATATGGTTTGCACACCCGTTGCTGAAACTAGCTCTGGTGATCATTGGTTGGTCGATCTGTCATCACCTGTATGCAGGCATTCGCTACCTGTTACTGGATGCGGATATTGGCATTGATTTACCCGCTGCACGCCTTAGTGCCAAGGTGGTAATGGCTGCCGCCATTGTCTCAACGCTGGTAATCCTGTGGGTGGTGGTATGACACGCAAGGTATCCGGTTTCCAGGCATGGGTAGTGCAACGTATCAGCGCGATCTACCTGGCCGTGTATTTCATCTACCTGGCAGGCCATTTCATGCTGTATCCACCTGCCGACTACGTTGCCTGGAAAGACTGGCTGGCTAATCCATTGGTTAGCGTCAGCCTGTCCCTGTTCTTCATGTCAATATTGTTACATGCATGGATTGGCATACGTGACGTGGTGATTGACTATGTTCATCCGCTGGTTACACGCCTGCTGGTCCTGGCGGCAGTGGCAATGACATTGCTGGCCAGTGGATTCTGGATTTTAAGAACACTGGTAGTGGTAGCCATATGACAATGGAAAGACGTGAATTCGATGCACTGATTATTGGTGCCGGCGGTGCCGGTATGCGTGCCGCACTGGAACTGGCCGAGGCCGATTTAAAAGTTGCCGTGATATCAAAGGTATTTCCAACACGCTCACATACAGTTGCTGCACAGGGCGGCGTGAATGCCGCACTGGCCAACGTACTACCGGATAGCTGGCACTGGCATATGTTTGATACGGTCAAGGGAAGTGATTACCTGGGGGATCAGGATGCAATTGAGTATATGTGTAGAGCGGCACCCAAGATTGTGTATGAACTGGAACACATGGGGGTGCCGTTCTCGCGGCTTGATAACGGCAAGATGTACCAGCGGAAGTTTGGCGGTCAAAGCCAGAACTTTGGTGGAGAACAAGCTGCCCGGACCACGCCAGCGGCCGACCGTACCGGTCACGCCATCCTGCATGCTCTGTATCAGCAAAACATCAAGGCGAAGACGCACTTCTTCGATGAATATTTTGTCACCGATATTATTCGCGCAGACGATGGCACCGTATTAGGGGCACTGGCGCTGTGTATAGCGACCGGTGAAGTCATGATGGTATCGGCCCGCACCACGCTGATCGCAACCGGTGGCGCAGGTCAGATATATAAAACAACCTCCAATGCACTGATCAATACCGGTGATGGCACGGCTATGGCGCTACGTGCCGGCTTGCCGGTATCGGATATGGAGTTTTTCCAGTTTCATCCAACCGGGATTGCCGGTCGCGGCATGTTGATCACCGAGGGTGCGCGTGGCGAGGGTGGTTACCTGTTGAACAAGGATGGTGAGCGTTTTATGGAACGCTATGCGCCGAATGCCAAGGACCTGGCGAGCCGTGATGTGGTGAGTCGTTCTATCGCATCGGAGGTAAGGGATGGTCGTGGTTGCGGTCCGGAACAGGATCATTGTCTGCTCAAGCTGAATCACCTGGATGAGGCGACTATTGCCAAACGCCTGCCTGGTATACGCCAGACCTGTATTACCTTCCTCAGTATCGATCCTGTTGAGGAGCCGATACCTGTCTATCCGACCGCGCATTACACCATGGGTGGTATACCCACCAATCGTTACGGCCAGGTGGTTGCACCGTTCGGTACCGGACCCGAGGAGCCCGTACCGGGGCTGTATGCGGCCGGAGAATCTGCCTGTGTCTCGGTGCATGGCGCGAACCGTCTGGGCGGTAACTCGTTACTGGATATCCTGGTATTTGGTCGTGCGTCCGCAAAACACATGATCAAATATTTAAAGGAGAATCGTTACCACCTGCCGTCGAATGAAGCGGCGATTGAGCAGGCAATGGCGCGTCTGCAACGCTGGGACCGCAAAGGAGATGGTGAATCGGTAACCGACATCCGTGTCGAGGTTCAGAAAACCATGGAGGCACATTGTGGTGTATTCAGAACGCAGGATGTCATGGATGAAGGCGTTGCAAAGATCAGGGCATTTCGTGCACGCATGGACGATGCAGTTATTAGTGACCACAGCAAGGTGTTTAATACCGCCAGAATCGAGGCTCTGGAAACAGAGAATCTGATCGATAACGCGCTGGCAACCGCCAAATGCGCAGCGGCACGCAAGGAAAGTCGTGGTGCGCATTCGCGCCTGGATTTTACCGAGCGTGATGACAAGCAATGGATGAAGCACAGTCTGTTCTACCTGCAGGATGAGCGGATTGAATACAAGCCGGTGCAGATGAAACCACTGGAAGTTGACTCGTTCCCACCCAAGGTCCGGACATACTAATGAAATTTTCTATTTATAGATTCGAT
>JAPHTU010000052.1 GCA_026196145.1 Gammaproteobacteria bacterium | reverse complement strand
GCTCATAACCCGAAGGTCGTAGGTTCAAATCCTACCCCCGCTACCAACGATAAGCCCGGTAACTCAACGAGTTACCGGGTTTTTTATTGCCTGCATGAAACCCTCAGTTTCAAGTGATCGTTAAGGGACACTTTTTGATAGAGTGTACAAAAGGGTCGGCATAGGTAAAGGCCCGGTTCTTTCTGACGGTAGGAGCGCGTGGCTAAACTATTCATTAGAGAAAGTAGTACCGGCGATAAGATCCCCTTCCTGCGTGGGGTACTGGTGGAATCCCTGGTGCGTGCCGGTCTCTCATTTCAGGATGCCTATCTGGTTGCCCAGTCTATACGTGGCAATCTTGAGGGCAATGTGGAGATCACGACCGATACGCTCAGAGAGCGAGCATCAGCCGAGGTACTACGACGCTTCGGTCCGATATTGGCGAAATCTTACGAACTGGGATCTTCCAGGGAACGGCAGATCATGGTGCAGACTTCTGGTGACGAGGTGCCTTTTTCGGCAGGCATACTATCGCGTTCCCTGCAGGCGTGTGCCATCAGTCGTGTGGACGCATTGGAGACTGCAAAACAGGTACACGAATCCCTGCAGAAAGAGGCAGCAGGGGTTATTGATCATGTCAGTCTCAAAGAGGTTGTGTATGAGCAACTGAAAGGGTGCTGCTCAAAGGAAGCTGCAGATCGGTATCTTTCCTGGCGACGGTTCAAAGAAAGTGGTCTTCCTTTGATTTTGCTTATTGGAGGTATAACAGGTGCGGGAAAGAGCACCCTGACAACGGAATTGGCCTATCAGTTAAATATTGTCAGGACCCAGTCTACCGATATGATGCGAGAGATCGTTCGTTGCTATCTTCCAGCAGCACAGATTCCGACTCTGTCCTATTCAAGTTTTGAGGCCTGGCGGGGATTGGTGGAGAATGCTAAATCAGTATCAAAGTTAAAGCACACAGAGGAGATTGTGCGTGGTTTTCTTTCCCAGTTCAAAATAGTTAAACATGGCCTGGAAGCGACGGTTTACAGGGCTGTTAAGGAAAACCATGACCTGATCGTAGATGGCATCCATGTGTTACCTTCGGAACTTGAACTGGACATCGCCCGGGATCAGGCTATCGTCATCCCTCTAATGCTGGTCGTTCCACGTAAAAAGACGCTTTGGAAACGCTTTAAGCAGCGGGAAAGAGAGCAGCCAGAGCGTGGCTCGTCCCGCTACCTGAAACAACTCGACCAGATCTGGATGCTGCAATCCTGGTTGGTCAGGAAGGCGGAGAAACATGATATCCCGTTGATCTTCAACGTTGACATTGATGAGGCTCTGCACGATATCCTGATGCACATTAACGATACGATTACCCGACATTTTACGACCAGACTCTGACATGAAACTACCTTTGATAGAGCATTCTATTAAAAGCCTGTCCCCTCAGGACAAGACGGGGATTTCAAGGTCGATCTGGTGGGGGTACTTTCCTGTCGCACTGGTTGCCTCGGCAGGCTTGTTGATAGCGATAGCTTCATTTAACCAATCGTTAAGCTGGGAAGAAAGCCAGGTTGAAATCGCATTCAGTGAGGCATCTCAGGACCGGATATTGGTCATCCAGCGGGAGTTCAGGCATGCCCTGGGGATAGTCGAGGACATCGCCAGCTTTTTTGAGGCATCGGAGGTCGTAGACCGAAGGGAGTTTCGTAAATTTGTGGGCCCGGCGCTGAAAAACCAGGCTGGTATCAAGCTACTGGAGTGGGTTCCGGTGGTGCCTGATGAAGATCGTCCCGCATTCATACAGCAGGCTCAGCAAAGTTTCCCACCCTACCGGATTCTGGATATTGATGATTCAGGTAAGCTGACTGACAGCCATCATCATCCTGTCTACTATCCTGTCCTGTACATCCAGCCTTATCAAAGCAACAAAGATATGTTGGGCCTTAATATGGCTGACGACCCAGGTGTTTTAGCCCTGCTGAGGAAGGCAGAAACCGCACGGTCCCTACAGATTTCTCATGGACTCCCGATCAACGATCAAGCTGGAGAAAAGACAGGAATCATGGTGGTGGTTCCCGTCTTCTTCAAGAACGAAAGATCGGAGGAGGCCCCGCTTGAGCTACCACCCAGGATCAGGGGATTTGCCATTGGTGTTTTCTATATCGGTGATATTGTTGAGCGGGCACTGGAGAGTCTTCGATCCGGCGGTGTCGATCTGCATTTTTACCAGAACGATTCGGCCCAGGGTGAAGAGTTGCTTTATACCCATTTCTCCCGCCAGAGAGCGGGTTTGGTACCCGGCGCCGAAGCTGATATTTCAGATGTTAGCTATACTCAACTGATCCCGATTGGGACACAGCAGTGGGAGGTGGTGTGTAATCCTGCACCCGGGAAGTTCCAGACTGAAACCCGCAATAGCTGGATCATTCTCACTGGCGGCATCGCTTTCGTTGTCCTGCTCAGCATCTATCTAGCGACCCTCGTGGGTCGGGCGAGGCAGGTGAAACTGGAGGTCGAAGAGAGGACCTCACAACTGCAGGAGGCTATACAGGCCCTGAACTGGGAAGTGGTTGAACGCAAATCTGCCGAACGTGAGTTGCAGAGCCTGAATGAAACGCTGGAAGACAGTGTCGTCCATCGTACTGCAGAGGCGGAGCGAAGGGCGCAATATCTCGAACAGTTTGCCTATGTAACCTCTCACGACCTGAAAGCCCCCTTGAGGGCGGTTAGCAATCTTGCCGAGTGGATTGAGGAAGATCTTGCTGACAAACTGGACAATGCCTCGAGGGAACAACTCGCCCTGCTCCGCGACCGGGTGCGCCGCATGCACGACCTGATAGAAGGATTGCTGGAATATTCCCGGGTCGGGGGTGGCACCGACGCTGAAGATAATATTGACAGCAGGGAGTTAGTTAATGAGATTATCGATTCGCTCTCACCCCCTGAGGGGTTCAAGGTCAAGATCAAAGGTGAAATGCCAATCCTGTATGCAGATCGGTTACAACTAGGACAGGTGTTCTCTAACCTGATCAGTAACAGCCTCAAGCACCACGGTGGAACAAAGGGGAAGATTCGCGTATCAAGTGAAAGCCATGCAGATAACTATCAATTCTGCGTGTGTGACGACGGCCAGGGGATAGCCCCGGAATATCACGATAAAGTCTTTCTGATGTTTCAGAGTCTGGAATCAAGTGACTATGAAAACAGTACTGGTATTGGCCTGGCGCTGGTCAAGAAAATTGTGGAAGAACATGGTGGCACAATAAGGTTAGAATCAGCGCCAGGAGAGGGCGCATGTTTCCACTTCACCTGGCCAAAAAAGAGTTCTTCCAAGTAGTGTGGCAGAAGTGGAATCCAGGTATCAGTACGAACTAAGCGGGGGGAGCCTGTTATGTTAAACACAGACGAAACAATATTACTGATCGAGGACGACAGAGTCGATATTATGACCGTCCAGCGTGCCCTAAAGAGGAATAAAATCAGTAATCCCCTGTATGTCGCCAGAACTGGCCTGGAAGCATTTGGCATGCTGCGCGGAGAGGACGGGTTCGACAAGCTATCACCACCGCCGGCACTCATCCTTCTGGATCTCAACCTGCCGAAGATGAGCGGTATCGAGTTTTTACGTGAACTGCGCGGTGACCAAGAACTCAAAGAGCTCCGTATCATCGTTCTGACATCGTCCAATGAACCGAAAGACCAGGCCGCCGCATATGAATATGATGTTGACGACTATATAGTTAAACCCCATTCTTTTGACGAATTCACACACGCGATGGGCACGATCCTGGAATACTGGGACGGAAGCTAGGGAAGCGTTTATAAGGGTAGTATCATCTGCATAGGAACACCTGTCTATGCCACTCCATAAACCATTGTCCTGAAGTAATAGTTCTTTTTGTGTTGATGGTTGCGGTAAAGCCTAACCTCTCGCTGCCACATTATCTGCCGGTTATCGTCCTGGCGGGTCGCCTGCCGAATAGAGGGGCAGGGAAGCCCGGTGGTCCCCTGGATCCGCGTCGCAGGGATGGGAATGATGAAAAGCAAGCCCAGACACCAACGAAGGCGTCTGAAGAGAAAAAAGGATCAGGTGAAGAAAAGTCAGAAGAGTCTAGCCAAAAGGGATCCAATGATTGAGCGCTAGATTCTCCTGATTATCCGGGTTTATTCGATATCGCATTTTTCCCTGATGGCATCGATTTGCGCATTAATCT
>JAPHTU010000155.1 GCA_026196145.1 Gammaproteobacteria bacterium | reverse complement strand
TCCTTAAGGCCTCCTCTGTAGCAGGTGTCGATCTGTTTGTTAACCGCCTACCGAAGGGGTATGACTCACCTATCGGTGAACAGGGCCACGGCATTTCAGGCGGGCAAAGACAAAGCATTGGGCTCGCTCGCACCCTGTTGCTCGATGAACCCATTTTAATTCTCGATGAACCAACCAGCAGTATGGATAACACCACTGAAGCCATTATTCGCAAACGTCTGTTTGACTATACCCGCGATAAAACCCTGTTACTGGCCACCCACAAACAGGCCATGCTGGCGCTGGTAGAACGACTGGTCGTTATTGACGAGGGACGTATTGTCATGGATGGCCCAAAAGCAGATGTGCTCAAGGCCCTGCAGGAAAAGAGCCATGTTTAGCAGGACGCACAAGCAGCAGAAAGCCGACCTGGCCTATATGCAGAGTCTGTCTGCCGCTGTCATGCAGCAATCTCCGCGCCATCTTATTGTCGTTTTGCTCATCATGGCATTATTCGTTGTCAGCGCTATCCTGTGGATGAGTTTCGCTGAAATCGACATCGTTGTACGTGGTGGTGGCAAGGTTATTCCCACTCAGCAGCTTCAGGTTGTGCAAAGCCTGGAAGGCGGCGTGGTATCCGAAATCATGGTGCAGGAAGGTCAGATTGTTGACCGTTTACAGGCCCTGATCAAGATCAGCGATATCGCCTTTTCCAGTTCATTTCAGGAAAACCGTCTCACCTATCATGAACTGCTGGCGAAGGTTGCCCGGCTAACAGCGGAGTCCAGTGGCGAGCCATTCAAGGCGGATGAAGAAATCATGCAGCACTCGCCCAGACTGATGAGGTCAGAGGAGAGCCTGTTTTTATCCAACCTGGAACAACTCAATGAAACACGGCAGATCCTGCAGGAGCAAATCAATCAGCATAAAAGCAGTCTGCTTGAAGCACAGGCCAAGCAACGCCAGTCAAGCAAAAGCCTCTCCCTGATGCGCGAAGAACTGAATCTTAAAAAGCCATTGATTGCCCGCGGGCTGGTCAGCGAAGTGGAATATCTACAGCTACAACAAAAAGAAGCCGAACTGGCAGGCGATCTGGAGGCCGCTAATTTGGCGATCCCCAGACTGCAATCCACAATAGAAGAAAGCAAGAGCAAGATGGAGCAGGCCGTACTGGATTTTCGCAACAAGGCCAAGCGGGAACTCAATGAAGTGATGGCAGAGGTCTCGCGACTGTCAGAAACCCAGGAGGCCCTGAAGGACCGCGTACAACGTACCACACTGAGGTCACCACTCAAGGGCACCATCTCACGCATGCATGTCAATACGATTGGTGGCGTCATACAGGCGGGCGGCCCCGTTCTGGAGATCGTGCCATACGAGGATAACATACTGATCGAGATCAAGATCAAGCCTGCCGACATAGCCGATATCACGATCGGGCAGAAGGCACGCTTGAAGTTCTCGGCATACGATTTCGCAATACATGGCAGTCTTGAAGGAGAAGTTTACTTTCTCAGTGCCGATACCATAACCGATGAAGAAGGCATGAGCTATTATGTTGCACGTATAAAACCGGTACATTCGTTTCTGGGAAAGCCCGAGCAAAAATTGCCAATAAGGGTTGGCATGACCGTCGATGCAGACATCCTGACCGATAAAAACACCGTACTACAATATCTGTTTAAGCCGATTCGACGCGGACTAGGAAGGGCGCTGGGCG
Source organism: Gammaproteobacteria bacterium (assembly GCA_026196145.1). GTDB lineage: Bacteria > Pseudomonadota > Gammaproteobacteria > JAJDYQ01 > JAJDYQ01 > JAJDYQ01. The sequence continues at coordinate 6,335 of JAPHTU010000155.1, read as the reverse complement.
AAGGCTAGTGGATATTTTCCTGCTTTCAAGATCCGCGTCTTTCAAGCGACATATCAAAAGTGTCACCAGCAATGGATATAAAGTACACCTGCTCAGCAATGTAGACAAAAGCATACAGAAGCAATACGAAAACATCCCTGTCTTTCTGTTGCATGCCAGCTCATACAAAAAAGAACTTACCGACATTATTGAACAGATCCGCTCAAAGCAACAACGTGCAATTATTGCTATTGCGACTGATATCCCGGAACTTCATGAAATGCTGGCCCTTGCACGCTACCAAATCAGTGCCTATTTCAACAGCTATATGGCCGATGTTCACTACCAGCAAATGTTGAGGTTACTTGGTAGTGGGCAGACATGGTTTGCACCGGATCTGCTGGCCAAGGCGCTGGAACTCGCTGGCCGCGCCTCTGCCAGGGCATTAACCGACGATGAGATCGGTCGTCTCACAGCCAGGGAAAAAGATGTTACCCGGGCAATCGCCAGGGGTTTGAGCAACAAGGAGATTGCCAGTTCACTGAATATATCCGAGCGTACAGTCAAATCACATCTGACGCATATATTTGAAAAACTCGATATCAAGGACAGGACGACGCTGGCCATCCGTCTGAACGCAACAACCGAACCAGAGCCGCAGCAGTCCGTCGGGTGACAATAGACCGCATTACTTCTCAACAAGCACCCCGGGTTCTTAACGTTCAAACAAAGAGCACAAATAACCCGGGATGAACACACACTTAACAGTTAGCTAAACCTATAGACTAGACCCTTTTAACCAATCATCAGGTATCCGTATTCAGGTTATTGTTACTCAGCAAACTGTTGAGGATATCCTGATCGGTCAACGTCCCTCCTGCTGTCAGGTCAACGTCTGACAATACGATCTGCTGCGTGGCATTGGTTTGTGGGTCGGTACCTGTAGCGTCAACCGAAATCACGGTATCGTTACCGACCTTCTCAAAGTGCAGATAGTCGGCAAGCCCAGGAATATCTCCATCGCTTTCACCTTGCAACAGATCGGACAGGTCAAGTACATCACCGCCGGGACCTACTGTAAAATCAGTGATGGTATCGATAGCCGGTGTCCCGACGCTGCCCTCATCTCCGGACATGAAGCGGAAAGTATCACCCTCCAGTCCACCGGTCATGGTGTCATCACCCTCACCGCCGATCATCAGGTCGATGCCACCACCACCAAGCAGGGTATCGTCGCCCAGTCCGCCATACAGGTTATCGGCATCACCACCGCCGGATAACAGGTCTGCACCATCATTACCGTACAGGGTGTCAACATCCTCTCCACCCCGAAGGTCATCATCGCCGGCACCACCGTAAAGCACATCGGCACCATCTTCTCCTTCCAGGATATCAGCACCGGCGCCACCAAAGAGCTGGTCATCGCCCGTACCGCCCTGGACAATATCGTCGCCCGTACCACCGTCGACGATATCATCGCCGGCATCGCCTGTCAGATGGTCGTCATCTGCGCCACCGCTCAGGGTATCCACCCCGTCACCACCACTGAGATAGTCCTCACCGGAACCACCATCGAGTGTGTCATCACCTGCACCACCAGACAGTGTGTCATGCCCTGCCGCACCGGACAAAGTATCATCACCATCATCACCGACAATGGCATCATTCAGTGCCCCGCCAACGATATTATCTACGCCAGCAGTACCGGTAATGGTGTTGTCGATCGTATAGATAGAAAGCTGCGCCGTATCGGTCTGACCATCGGTATCGGTTAGATCATAATCAACCACTACCGGATCAAAGTTAGTGGGTATCGGTGATGTGATTTCATCATAGGTGATACCCTGCAGTCTGACCCAGGTTCCGGCATCCAGTGCGGTAAAGTCAATCCGACCTATGACTGCATAATCAGCGGCAGAAATGGTAAACGGATCATCCCCTGAAGTTTCTGTTCCCAGCACGGTCGTGCCGTCCAGACCATAAATCGTATAGACAACCTCTTCAGCTGCACCCGCACTGGTAAGGTTAAACTGCACGTTTTGCACGCCGTTTGTATTGCCGCCCTTTTCGGTAAAATCGATCGTCAGGGTTTCTCCATCATCGATACGATCATCAGATGCACCACCCTCGATAGTTACACCATCTACTGAGTATAGAAGGTTGGCCGGTGCCCCGGTATTATCAAACCCGGACAACGTCAGGTCACTTGCTGTTACATTTGCTGCACTGGTGATATTAACCGTGGTTGTAGACACGGTAACACTACCGCCCGGCTCATAATTATAATAACCATTACTGCGCATGGTAAATACCGCACCATCACCACTTGTATCAGTTACTACAGCCTCAAATACATCATTACCATCCAGGTCCTGTTCAACGTTATATACCCAGCTAATATCAGCACCGTATGTACCGCCTGATGGCGTAATAACATCCGGCGCAGCCGTAGGATCAAACGCGACATTGCTCAACTGTGCATCCCATCCACCCTGGTCATAGTAGGATATTTCAAGTGAACTTACGCCACTATAGGCGGAAAGGTCGACCGTCTCGGTATTATTGTCATCCTGGGCCGTTACATTGATGGTATCTGAGGTACTGCCATCCGCATAATTTATGACTATCGTCAGGCCATCTGTATTCGCCAACTGGTAATCAGAAACACCCAGCATGATGTTATCAGCACCATAAGGCAGGTCGGTATTATCGAAGGTAACAATTAACGGCGTCCCGGCATCATTATCATCCATGGTGGCATTTGCACGACCTCCAGAAACACCGGCACCATTTGCATCAAAACCAACACCTGCGGTACTGCTGAGCGATATATTGGATGTCGAAAAGTTGGTCGTATCGTTGATTGCCAGGTTCTCAGAACCACCCGCCGGTGGTGTTCCCGGGGCTATCGTTATATCACCGCTATCCAGCGTAATTGTTGCGCCTTTATAGGTAAAACCATTGACGACCGCGTTATCTACCACCTTATCTACACCACCACCCTGGGATGCAAACGGGGTAAAATCATTACCAAAGCTTGGGCCGCCATCAGTACCGATTGCCGTCACAACGTTACCCTCGGCGCTTTGATAGGCGCTGACACTATGCAGGTCGTCCTTGGCATCAGGCGAATCATCAACAATATTCAGTGTAGCGGTCGCATCCGCGGTGTCGCCATCCACATCGATTATCGTATAGTCAAAATCAAATGTGGCAGGCGCAATACCGTTTGGCGCGCTCATCGTATAGCTGCCATCCGAGAAATCAAAAGTGAACGTACCATAGGCAAAACCATCATCGGCATTGAGCTCTATCGTGCTACCACTAACAACCACTGTAGCGATCAGGCCCGCGGGAACCGTGACTGTACTACCATCATAGGTAAAGGTTTCAGGTGACCCACCCAGTTCAATGGTAACGGACTGCACATAGCCACCATCGGCACCGAACTGTACATTGGAGATCGAGCCTGATGCCGTAATATTTCCACCGAACGCCGTTGGTACGGTACTCAATAACTCGGACTCAAGCTCGGAAACATCGGTAACAATCAAGGCATCATCAACATGGCCATGCCCACGTCCCAGTGAATCAATATTATGTATATAGTTCAAATCAGACAGGTCGCCGGGTAGCCCATCCCCTATACCAACAGAATAGGAGTCGACTGAATTGTTATTCACAAAAGTATCGAATCCATTTGCGAACAGGTCAACACCGGTATCAGCTGTTATAGCGCCATCAGACAGGAAGTAGGAGATATTCTGCACATCATCGGCTGGGTTCTGCGCTGCGATATCATTCGTCAGCACGTGTTCGATCATGCGCGTTGGATCAACATAACTCGTGGCATTGGTCAGGTTTGCATTGGTATCACCATCCGGGTCACCGGGTATACCTGACCCGGTTTCATACTGAACCAGCAGATCATTAGAATATGCTGTGCCATTAACATCCGTTAACGCGTTAATAGCTGCCTCGGCTGAAGCATAATCGGTATACGTTCCAACAAAATGTGCGCCGTTGGCAAACGTCAACACTGTTACGCTCACCTGTGTAGACTGGTTAAAATATTCTTGTGCCAGCGAAGCAAGTGACTCCTTCGCCAGGCTCAGGCGTGTATCAGGTCCGCCGCCCACCGTCGCGTTCATGCTGGTAGACACATCCAGCGTCAATACAACATTGAAAACATATTCCTCGGATTCCGGTATATCCTGGGACAGGTCGTTAGCTACCGGTGCATCATCCACAACCGTAATTGTCAGCGTATCCGAGAACCCAATACCATTAGTGAAATTATAGGTAAATGCCTCGCTTGTCTCGAGATCGGTTGCACCCGCAGGAGGGTCATTGGTTTCTGCGGTATCCAGCACATAAATATAGTCACCGGCACTGAAGCCTGGGGTAGAGTTGTCAGCATAGACAGTCAGAAAACCTAATGGCGTGTCAACGGTAATGACCCCACCCGTAGGCGTGTAGTTAACAGAACCCGTACCAGGATCGAAATCAATACTGCCTATTGCACTGCCGGCATTGGCATCATTGGCAAACAGGTTACCCGTCGCCGTGGTCGTTGCCCCAGCCGGCTCATTAGTACCACCCGGCAATGCACCTTCATAGACCGTACCAACATCAGGAGCCGTATCACCAACATTAATAGTAGTTGTGGCCACTTCTGTATACTCGCCATCACTCACAGAATAAGTGAAGGTGCCAATGCCAGTGCCGACAGCAGAATCGAATACCAGGGAGTTTAACTCTGCCAGAGTAAGCACTTGTCCATTAGTCACAGGCGTTACACCGTCGGCCATCATGACAGTACCCAGCCCTGCGCTCGGCAAACCGGTAACCGTTATTACCAGTAAATTATCATCATCGTCCACATCGGTCGGTATCGTAATACCCAGCGCATTATCATTACTACCACCAAGAGTATAGACAGCGTTATCGTAAACAGTTGGCGCATCATTGACCGCCGTGATAGCAATTGTCCCCGCATCAGCGCCAAACAGATTGGCGTAAGTTTCATCAAAGGCTTCTACAGTAACCGTACGCGCCGCCGTGCTTGGGTTATCTGAGGTATTTTCATACGTTAAGGTATCCAGGACAGAAATATATTCATTGATATCTGTCCCACCAGACAGGGTTAACTTCCATACCCCACCGCTGCTTGAAACGCTGCTGGTTACACTAGTACCTGCTGTAACAAAGCTGAGTGCGTCCTGACCACTGATATAACCACCCAGCGTGACAACTACAGATGACAAACCGGTGCTATCCACATCACTGATATTGACGCCATTTAGTATATTGGTTGCAGCATCGTTCTCTGTATAGGCTACATCTGGCACATTACTAACGACCGGTGCATTGACGCCGACAGCACTTACATTGACCGAAACAGTCGCTGTATCCGTCTCGCCATCATCGTCAACCAGGGTGTAGCTAAAACTGGCTGGCCCACTATACCCACCCGTTGGTGTAAAGGTAAAGTCACCGGTATTTGAATCATACTCTACAGTTCCATTTACACCCGCGAAGCTATACACGCCACCTACCGGGGCACCCCAACCGCTCACGTCAACCACCGCATTATCAACCAGTGTATCGTTAACCAGAGCATTACCGATGACCAGTGGTGCATCCACGTTTGTCACATAGCTATCATCAACGGCTATTGGTGGGCCGTTATCAGCGCCGATTGTGCCAATACCCTGCACACCGCCACTAATGGTATGTGCGCCGGGAGCAAAGTTAACCGTCTTGTTAAATCCGGTCAGATCAACAGAAAATGTCTCGTCACTCTCAAACACGTCGGCATCACTGTTAATGGTGACTACTACGGTTGTAGTATTGGCACCAACAGCAATTGATCCGGTAGTCGCTACAGCCACGTAATCAGATCCCGCTGCCGCACTTATGTCAGATGTATCTACATCAAACGTCAGAGGAGTCCCAACTGGCGCCTCATCTACCGACACTGTAAACGTAAGCGTCGTCGTACCACTCGATGGTTCCTGCACGGACACATCATCAATAGTCACTGTAGGTATCAGGTTTATAGAAACGTTCGTTGTTGCTACATTGCTGTCCACATCGCCATCATTCACAACTACACTGATACTCCGGCTTGTATTAACCGTTGACCCGTCATTGGAATACTGGATAGCCCGTATCGCGGTCTGGTAATCAGCCAGTGTCGCTGAACCCGTTAAGGTCATCACACCGGTGACAGGATTGTAGGCACTTGCTGTTATACCGGACGGTAGCGAGCCGACGCTCAATAGATCACCGGCCTCAACACCAGCTACGGTGATCGTTGCACTCTGAATATGCGTATCATTTACGTCAGTAAT
>JAPHTU010000045.1 GCA_026196145.1 Gammaproteobacteria bacterium | reverse complement strand
TGGAGTATCGCGAGGCCAATGGCGATATTGCGACGCGTTACCCGCATAACCCGAACGGCTCTACCAATGGCATTGCAGGTGTCACGACACCGGATGGTCGCTTTACCATCATGATGCCACACCCGGAACGTGTCTTTCGCACAGCACAGATGAGCTGGCATCCGGATGACTGGGGTGAGGACTCTCCATGGATGCGGTTGTTCAGGAATGCACGGGTGTTTGTGGGTTAATTGTTTCAGGTTTTGACAGTTTCGTGCCTTATAGCCCCCGGTAAAATTACTCGCGCAGTACCGGTTATATTCTTTTTGATTTATTACTAGGCGCGCGTGTCACTTTTGTTACGGCAAAAGTAACCAAAACCACTGCTCCCAATGCGCTGCCCTGCGGGTGCCCTGTTATTTCTGATTCAATCTGGCGCTGCGCAACTCGCTACGCTCAGACAGTGCTCGCTTAATCCGGATTGAATCAGAAATAACAGGCAGCGCATAAGTCGCGAAAGTCAAAATCAAAACCTATAGCCTCAATCGAACCTGCCTTTGATTTACCTTCCCCTTTTAACTCGATGAGCAACGGAGAAAAATCAGGGGTGAAATGGCAGGAGCCATTTCAGGCAAAGCGCGGCAGGAGCCGCTTTTGCCGACCCATGGTTTTTTGAGTAGCGCAGTGAACCCGCAGGGCGAGTTATTGGGGTGGCCTTCTCTTTGGTCACTTTCTCTTGGCCACGCAAGAGAAAGTGACTCGCGCTAAAGGAGGATGGTAAGAAAAATACCAATAATAAAAAGCGCGAAATGATTTTTACAGTTAAGTTATCTTCAAAAGAAAAAATCTATAACAACTTCTTCACACACTCCAGATACTGCCCCTCATCCGGCATACCCCCACTACGCTGTGCTTCCCATAAAATCAAACCCAGACATTCCTGCATCTGGTGTTCGGCCTTATGAACGTCACCCATCTTCATCGTGAGTTGTTGATGAGCTGCGGCAATACCTGTCGGTCGGTCAGTCTGTACCTGCTCACGGATTGAGATATGCATGCCCATGTGCAGGAATGGGTTAGTCTGCCCATCTTCAGGTGTATAGTCTTTGGCGACCGCATCATCACCTGATTCAATCAGTGAATGATATTCCGGATGATCGGAAATAACCCCGGCAATTAAGGCTTCCAGCGGTTGAAGTGGTTCCTTGTTTTTGAATTTTTGCCAGCTGCTTAAAAAGAACTGGCGCATTTGATTGCGATCCTGTCCAAACATTATTTTTCCTTACCTTTGAACTCGCAGAGGTCTTCAATAATGCACTCGGTGCATTTGGGTTTTCTGGCCACACAGGTATAGCGACCATGCAGAATAAGCCAGTGGTGGGCATCTACCAGGAATTCTTCCGGCACAAACTTGAGTAATTTTTTTTCTACTTCGAGTACCGTCTTCCCCGGGGCTATCTTTGTGCGATTGGCTACCCGGAAGATGTGCGTATCCACTGCCATGGTAGGGTGACCGAAGGCGGTGTTGAGTACAACATTGGCAGTCTTGCGACCGACGCCGGGCAATGCCTGCAACGCGGTGCGGTCTTCCGGTACCTGGCTGTTATGCTGGTCAATCAGTATGCGGCAGGTCTTGATGATGTTTTCTGCCTTGCTGTTATACAGACCAATGGTCCTGATGTATTTTTTCAGTCCGTCAACACCCAGTGCATGGATGGCTTCAGGTGTATTGGCGACGGGGTAAAGTTTTTTCGTCGCCTTGTTGACCGAGACGTCGGTGGCCTGTGCGGAGAGTATGACCGCAATCAGTAGTTCAAATGAGTTACTGAATTTGAGTTCGGTTGTCGGGTGTGGGTTGGCATCACGTAATCGAGAGAAGATTGCGTGACGTTTGTCTTTATTCATGACACGTATGACAGCACGGTGTAGCGTGCCGGGACTAAGCGGATGCGTCTGCTGTTGTCGGACTGCTAATTTGAACGGCAACGGTTTTCGGTTTGCTTAGTTTTTCATCAATCACGTTTTTGATGGCAACCAGTAGGCCCAGACCGATAAAGGCGCCGGGTGGCAGCGCGAACAGCAGGATACCGCGTGCATCTTCACCGAAGCTGATGCTCATGTGCTGGCCCCATTCACCAAATAACAAATGGGCATCGGCAAACAATGTGGCGCTGCCAACAATCTCCCGCATACTACCGAGCAACAACAGCACCAGGGTAAAGCCCAGACCCATGACGAAGCCATCCAATGTCGCTGCCCATAGTGGCTGGCGGGAGGCAAAGGCCTCGGCGCGGCCGATGATGATGCAGTTGGTGACAATGAGTGGAATGAAAATACCGAGTATCAGGTACAGCTCGTAAAAATACGCATTCATCACCAGCTCAACAACCCCGACAAAGCCGGCAATGACCAGCACAAAGATGGCAATACGGATCTCCTCGCGTAATACCGGTCGCGACAGTGCGACGACAAAGTTACTGGAAGTCAGTACCAGAGTTGTTGCCATACCCATTCCCAGGGCATTAATAAAGGTATTACTGACGGCGAGTAACGGGCAAAGTCCAAGTAGCTGCACCAGTCCCGGATTATTTTTCCACAGGCCCTGATAGAGGATATCGCTGACGTTAGGTGTGCTCATTGGAACAGCTCGTGTTGGTGTGCCTGAAAGTATATCAGAGTCTTTTTAACTTCCCCGACCACCGCCCGCGGGGTAATGGTGGCGCCGGTAAAGGCGTCAAATACGCCGCCATCCTTCTTTACGGCCCAGTCGTCGGGCATCGGGTTGCGCAAGGAACGACCAGCAAAATCCAGTACCCAGTCCGAGCGCCTGAGGTCAATTTCATCGCCGAGTCCGGGCGTTTCACGGTGTGCCAGTGCCCGCACGCCCAACAGCTCACCATTGGGCTTGATGCCGACCAGCAGATTAATGGAGCCGCTATAGCCGTCTTTGGCGACTGTTTTGAATAGTGCGGCCACCGGCTGGCCCTGTAGGCGGGCACGGTAGACAGTACGTTTGTCGCCTTCGATTTCCAGTACATCGGTTGCTGGCTCGTTATCGTAACTACCGGCAACCAGAATTTCCTTGAGCTGTGCCTCCAGTCGTAGCTGCTCCTGTATGGCGATACGCTCCCGCGTCTGCTCATAGGTGAAAGCCAGCAGGAAGATAAATATCAACGCGAACAATCCCAATAACCAGCCGGGCTTCAGCCAGTCTGGCATCGTGGACGCCTGATCTGAGTTATTTATGTCCATAGGCCCGGGGGATAGTCAGGTGGTCGATAAGCGGGGCGGCCAGGTTCATTAGCAGTACAGCGAAGGCGAAACCATCGGGATAGCCACCCCATAGGCGGATAATCATGGCCAGTAGTCCGATGCCAGCGGCGTAGATCCAGCGGCCACGTTGTGTTGTTGAGGCGGTAACCGGGTCGGTAGCAATAAAGAAAGCTGCCAGCATGGTGCCACCCGATAGCAGATGAAACAGCGGATTTTGCCAGGCGGGATTATCTGTGCCCAGCATGAGTCCCAGTGAAAACAGGCCCACGGTAAGCAGTAGTGAAACAGGAATACGCCAGTCGATTGTGCCCTTGAGGGCCAGCCACAGGCCGCCGCCCATCCATGCCAGCGAGATCCATTCCCAGCCCCTGCCGGCGACTACGCCAGTCAGCTCGGGTGCTACGGTCACATTGTGCTTGTAATGGTCGAGTGGTGTGGCGGTGCTGAGTCCATCCAGGTGGGTGGTGACCGAACCTTGAAAAATTATGGATAGTGTTTCCGCAAATCCCGGCATTGAGTAGCCTGTTTGTGGTAACCACTGTGTCATTTCACGGGGGAAGGAAACCAGTAACACGGCATAACCGACCATGGCCGGATTAAACGGATTAAAGCCAAGGCCACCATACAGGTGCTTGGCGATGACGATGGCAAAACCAACGGCCAGCACGGTCATCCACCAGGGCAGCAGTGGCGGCAGACAGATCGCGAGTAACCAGGCGGTGACCAGTGCGCTGTAATCGCCCATGTGTAGCGCTACAGGCCGGCCCCGTATCTTGAGCATGAGTGCTTCAAGGCCCAGGGCAGTAATAGAGGCCAGCGTTAACTGTACCAGCAGACCCCAGCCAAAAAAGGCGGTGTAAAGCACAATACCGGGGGCAAGGGCGAGCAATACCCGGCGCATGGTCTTTGAGACGGCGGCAGTGGGGGCGGCCAGTGGCGAGTGTCTTAGTGTGCTCACTCCGGTGCCTCCGGTGTTGCCTGATTGTCAGTTGCTGCAGCTTCTTTTGCCTTGAGCGCCTCTTTTTTCTTTTTCAGGCGTTCTTCACGTTCACGCTTTGCCCTTTCAATTCGATCATTGCGGAACTCATATCGTTGCTTGGCATGTTGCGCCTTCGCCCGCGCATTTCCCTGTGCACGTATTTCACCTTTCGCGTATCGATAATAACTGGCCAGTGGGATGTGGCTGGGGCAAACGGCATTACAGCAACCGCACTCGATACAGTCTTCCAGGTTCCAGCGTTGTGCCTGCTCCAGGTCGTCCGCTCGAATCAGGCTGAGTAATTGTTGAGGAGCTAGCCTGGAGGGGCAAACGGTTGCGCATTCACCGCAGCGTATACATGGCATCTCCCCCTGCGTGTCCTGCATCATGGCAGGGGTGGTTACCAGTACCGCGTTCATACCCTTGGTTACCGGCACGGCACCGGAGACAAGGCCGAGCCCCATCATGACACCACCCATGATTAATCCATTGGCATCGTCAGTCTGGCCACCACAAAACTCCAACAGGGTGGATACCGGCGTACCCAACAAGACTTCCAGTACCCGGGGGTGCCTGATACCCATTCCGGAGATGGTAACAAAGCGGCTAATGAGGGGTTCGTCATACACCACGGCACGGAAAATGGCGGCTGCAGTAGCGGCATTATATACAGCCAGGCCAATGTCCGCCGGCAGGCCGTCAGAGGGTACCTGTTTATTTGTGATGATCTCGATGAGCTGTTTTTCGCTACCAGTGGGATAACGGCTGGGTAACACCTCGAGCTGGATTGGGTCCCCACAATCAACAATGGCGTTGCGTAACAGGTCAATGGCCTGGGATTCTTCTTCCTCGATTGCCAGTACCCGCTTATCGGCCTTGATCGCTTGCTGAATAAGGCAGGAGCCGCCGATAACATGCTGTGGACGTTCCCGAAACAACATCTCATCGCAGGTAATCCAGGGTTCACATTCGCAGCCGTTAATAATCAGCGTATCTATGTGCTTTTCAATACCGGTTTTAATCTTTACCGAGGTGGGGAAGGTTGCACCACCCATACCGACAATGCCGGCGTTACGAATTTTTTGACGGATATCCTGCGGTTCACATTTTTTGATGTCTGCCTGGCTGATACTTTTGGAGACCGGTGAAGACCACGAGGCACCCTCGTCCGGCTTCAGAATGATGCATTCTCCATCCAGCCCTGAGGGATGCGGAACCGGGCGCAGCTCAATCGCCTTCACGGTTGCATTAATCGGGGCATGCAGGTTGGCACTGACAAAACCCTGTGCCCTGGCAATTAGCTGGCCCTTTTCAACATGATCACCGATTTC
>JAPHTU010000111.1 GCA_026196145.1 Gammaproteobacteria bacterium | reverse complement strand
TGCCGCAGCTCATGATTTTATTGCCGTTAGTCAGGCAGGTGGTCATCATGCCTGCGGCTGATGCGATTACTTCAGGCAGTACTTCCAGTGCATGTAGTTTTGTATCGATGCTGTCCTGAAACAGTTGGCCGACCCTGTTGGTCATTACTTGTTCTAATTCATCATTCATCTTGCTGGCTGACCATCAGTTACCATATGGATCCTTGTTATGTCGACATCATAAAGGCGTTTTTGTGCCAGTCAATCACCGGATTCTGCAGATCACCGCTTAGACTCAATACGTCGAACCGTGCAGGCTTGTTGGCATACTCATGATGCTGATGCAGATAGAACTGCGCGGTTTTAATAATCCGCTGCTGTTTAGTCAATGTCACCATTTCGGCTGCCGTGCCGTATTGGCTGGATTTGCGATATTTGATCTCAATAAAACAAAGGGTTTGTTTATCCATTGCGATAATGTCGATCTCACCCCAGCGGCTATGGAAATTTCTTGAAAGAATATGAAGCTTTCTGTTTTGAAGCCATGAGTCTGCAATGTCTTCAGCCAGCTTTCCCCGATTCGTCATGCCTGATGATTAATTGGAAAAAATCTGCTCACGTTTTGGTGTGGCCTGCCTGAAGCTGGCCCATGTCAATTGCCTTTGGACTACGCCCGACTTATCCAGTGACAGTCGCCCGGTGCCGCCAGCCATCCAGTCACCCCGGTTTTCTGTCAGCCACTCCAGTTGCGGTAACAGCATAAAGGCATCTGCGCCGAGTGCATAAAAACGAAGATATTTCTTACTTTCCTGTGGCCATGCGCTCAATATGGTTCTGTGCAATGAGCCTGGTGCCGGTTTGTCCGTCAGTACCCAGGGCATATCGCAAAACTTGATGTTTTCCAGATCCTTGTCTCGCGCAGGATTTGCATCCCCCGAATAAATGCTGGAAGTAGCATATACCGGAATATCGTCGGCATAGAAAAACTTTAACTGTGGCTTGATCTGCCTGGCTTCATGAGGTGATGCGGCAATAAAAATCATATCGATATCCTGTCGCCGCCGTGGGGTAAATCCCAGGTCTTCGTGCAGCGACACCTCGAGCTGTTTATGCCTGACCTTGCTGTGGTTTAGCTTCAGGGCCTGTTGAATGCCGCTTGAGAAATCAGATGTATTCTTCTTGAATCGTAGTACATCGATGATTTCTCCGCCGAGCTCCTGATGACGCATGGCGAAGGCTTCATATATACGGTTTCCCCAGATGTTTTCAGGCACCATGACCATGGTGTAATTTAGCCCTTCCATGCTCGCACGTTCGGCAACCTGAATCGCTTCGGTTTCGGGCGCGAGGTCAAATTGATAGGTAACGGGACTGCTATCTGAAACGGACATATCCGGCGCATCCATAGAGAGATCCGTTAACATGCTGCCGGGGACCCTGTTCAGGGTCAGCATGCGGGGCTGTTGAACAGGCAGCGCGGGAGGCGGCGGGTTTTTTGCGCCTGCATTGGTTACCGCTACGGGTGTTGGCGGTTGGTTTGCCTCTATTGCTGCGGATACCGCATCTCTATCCAGCGGGCCGATGATAAACTGCGTACCCCGGTCATTGGCTATCTGCACTGCCTGGGCGGCTTGCTCCGCATTACCGCGGCTATCATAAACGTCAATAACGCTCCTGGTGCCAAATATGCGGCCAGATTCCAGATAGGCAGACATAAAGCCATCGCGTACGGCCTTGCCGACAGGCGCAAGTTTTCCACTAAGTGGCAGGATAAGGGCGATATGTTCAGGATGAGTGCTGGTTGCGATTTGCTTCTTTTTTATGTGTTCAATGATCTGGCGGTTGGCCGGGTGACCGGGGTTACGGGTAATCCAGTTATTGATTTCGCTATTGAGTGAAATGCTATCGAACTGATACCGGTGGGCGATATGAGCCAGTTCCAGCCAGCCGCTAAAGGTGTCCGGTATCTCGGTTATATGACCACTGATCAGCTCGGGTTGTACCTGCATGAGGCTGCTCCACAATCGAGAGTCGTTGTCGGCCTGTTTTGCAGGATCACGTTTCTGGTAATCTTCATCCAGCATGATACGCAGTTGCACACTTTCAATGGGGAAGCCCGCCTGATGCAGGGCTTCTGCCTTCAGGGAATAAATTGACAGCTTTTCTGCAGGTGCTGCCTGTTGCAGCAGGCTGTCCAGTGTCTCGATGGCCTGCCCCGGCTTGTTGCGGGCAAGAAGAACTCGACTATTGAGTATCGCCAGCTGTACAGACTTGGCTTGGCCCGGGTAGCGCTGGTAGAGCGACTGCAGGCGGTTATCCACTGCCTGGTTGGGCTCATGGCCGATGGCTATTTCAGCGGCCCTGACCAGAAGGGCGAAGGCCTTTTCCGGGTTGCCGGTAGTTGCCGCATTATCAAGTACCGAGATGGCGGCCGCAGGGTCAAGGCCCGTAATCATTTCATCGATTGATTCGTCCTGCGTCAGTGAACGTACCGTGGACGGGGTGTCCTCAACCGGTGCCCTGGTGGTGCCTGGTGCACAGCCAGCCGTGACGATAGCAATCGTCAGGAATATGGCGAGGTATCTGGCCGTTTGTTTGGCGCCTGTATGAGAAAAACACATATACTATCTGCCTATGAAAAAAGGTCAGCTATACATCGTGGCAACACCGATCGGTAATCTTGCCGATATCAGTCAGCGTGCCATTGACACGCTCAGTTCCGTTGACCTGATTGCAGCGGAAGATACGCGCCATAGCCGTAAATTACTGTCATCTCTGGGGATCCAGTCCCAGCTCGTATCATTACATGATCACAACGAGCGTGCCAGATCTGAAACCATGGTGGGCCGCCTTGAGGCGGGTGAAAACATAGCGCTGATCAGTGACGCAGGTACACCCATGATCAGCGACCCGGGCTACCACATGGTGCGGGCGGCCCAGGACGCGGGCATCAAGGTCAGTCCCATCCCGGGTGCCAGTGCCGTAATCTCCGCCCTGAGTGTCGCCGGCCTGCCCGCCAACCGGTTTTATTTTTATGGTTTTCTGCCAGAAAAGCAGGCGGCCAGAAGGGCGCAGCTGGAAAAGTTGGCTGCTATCGAAGAGACGCTGGTCTTTTACGAATCGGGCAAGCGGGTGACTGCCTGCCTGGAAGATATTGCCGGCAGTTTTGGTGCCGATCGCGAGGCAGTGATTTGTCGCGAGATTACCAAGCTGCATGAAACAATACTTCGTGATTCGGTCGGCAACCTGCTTGCCGGGATGCAATCAGGCGAGTTGGAACAGCGTGGAGAGTTTGTGTTGTTGGTGGCAGGTGCGAAGGCAGCAGATTCCGATGTCGATATGCAGTTGGTGAAGCGATTACTGGCGGAGTTGGGGGATAGTTTGCCGACGGGGCAGGCGGCGTCGGCTATCTCAAAGGCTTTGGGGTGTCCGAGGAAGGTGGTTTACCAGAAGGCATTGGAGATGAAGGGTGATGGTTAGTTGGGATTGGTAATATTACTCGCGCAGCACTTGTTATATTCTTTTTGATTTTCTACTCGGCGCGCGTGTTACTTTTGTTACGGCAAAAGTAACCAAAACCATGTTTCCCAATAACTCGCCCTGCGGGTTCACTGCGCTACTCAAATCTATCAAGGCCGGCATAAGCGGTGTCCATGCCGCCTATGCCTAAAACGGCTCCTGCCGTTTTACCCTGCCAGATTTTCCGTTGCTCGCCGAGTAATAAGGGGTAAAGTCAAAAGCATCGGCAGAAATCGCGCTGTTGACGACTGGACTAAACCTATACTTTCTTACAGGTGGTGACTTGGAGACAATAATGCTAACTTTCACCCCAGACTGTGTGAAAACACCTTAGCTATCACCCTATCTTGATATAATTTTTTGCATATTGTTCATCGTCATAGTGAGATGATTATGTCGGG
>JAPHTU010000252.1 GCA_026196145.1 Gammaproteobacteria bacterium | reverse complement strand
GTCATGGCTATGTTGCTGCCCGGACTGGTGGCCATGCAATTCAATGCCATCCGGCTGAATCGCGGGCTTGCGGGTTTCACCGGACTCGACGCGTTGCTTTTGCTCTGCAACCTTATCATCCAGCCAGCCAAACCACATCTGCATGCCATCGCCGCTGCGAGACGACAACGTCATTACGGGTGCCGGGTTCGCGAGATGTCGCATGTAGTGCTCAGCCTTGTCCGGCTCAAAGTCACCCAGCACTTCCAGCAGGTCTGATTTGGTAATCAACATGGCATCGGCTGCACGAAACATCACCGGATATTTGGCCGGTTTATCATCCCCTTCCGTGGTCGACAGCAGGGTTATATTGTAATGCTGGCCCAAATCAAAGCTGGCCGGACAAACCAGATTACCAACATTCTCGATAAACAGAATATCGATCTCATCCAGGTTCATTTCATGCAGGGCAGAATGCACCAGGTGGGCATCCAGGTGGCAGGCTGTACCTGTGGTGATCTGCACAGCAGGGACACCCTTTTCACGGATACGCGCAGCATCATTCTCGGTTTCCAGGTCACCTTCGACCACACCAATGCGATAGCGTGTCTTGAGTTGTTCAATAGTCGCCTCAAGTAAGGCAGTCTTGCCTGAACCGGGAGATGACATAAGATTAATTGCCAATACATCATGCCGGTCAAAATGCTCGCGGTTATGTCCCGCCGCATGGTCATTTTCATGCAGCAGGTTCTTCAGCACATCGACTGTACCGTCATGCTTGCCGCCCGGCTCAACCAGATGCTTATTTCCTTCAGTAACCGTACACCCACATGTATCACACATAAATCGATCCCTTTCTCTGGTTTTAATGAAGTTGTCGCTGAGCGACTTCCTCAGAATCCAGCTCAACCTGCTGGAGTATCAACTCATCACCTGCAATTAACTCAGTTTGCCAGTTGCCACATTGGCTGCAGGTTAAATTATTGCTGCTTGCATCGGTATCTGCACCACATTTTGAGCAATGCACACGTATATTTGTATTGTGAAATTTCAGCTCTGCATTTTCTGCCGCAGTACCAATACTGGCAATTGGGAATGCATCCTGCAATAACTCGGGCACAACCCCGGATAATGGTCCTATTTGCAGGTGTACTATTACAATTCGCTTATCCGGGTGATCTCCAGCTATCTCATCAAGCTGGCTGACAAGCGACTGACAAATTGCCAGTTCATGCATTTGCCTGACTCTGCTGAGTACGCATATCGTGCTCTGCCTCTTCCTTTGCCAGCATGTCATCATAGATTTCCCATGCCGTTCGAGCTTCTGCAGGCGTCACCTTCTGGATGGCATAACCAACATGTACAACGACATAGTCCCCTACATCAACGTCCTCATGTTGCAGCATGAATAGACTAACATCGCGTTCGATGCCCTTGGCCTCACAACGCGCCATGAATTCATCAATCTCCATGACTTTCATGGGTATTCCTAAACACATATCCTTGATCCCGATATTTACCAGCGGCTAAATTACCACTCGCCTGACCCGCCACACTTAATCCAGGTCAATTACACGAAATATACAGAAGTTTGTCATATAACGGTCAGATTTATGCAACATTAATATCGCTTAATGTACTTATATACCCGCATAATATTTGCAGTTAACTGCTTGATACTATAAATTTTATCAAGCTCCCGTAAAAGATGATCTAGATCAACATGCATATAACTATAAGGAGTTCTAATACTGCCTATGCAAAGTCAGGCTAGCATTATTCATACCGAATTGGATACGCCACCCATTACGCTAGCGGGCGAGGATCGGAGCACCCTGATTCTCGCTGTTGGCAATCTGCTAATGACCGATGAAGGTGCCGGCATCCACGTCCTCAATTACCTTATTGAGCACAACGAAGAAGATGATTCAGTTGAATATATGGATGGCGGTACGCTCAGTTTTTCCATTGCCGCCCACATTGAAAATGCAAACCAGCTGATTGTGATCGATGCAGCGGAG
>JAPHTU010000225.1 GCA_026196145.1 Gammaproteobacteria bacterium | reverse complement strand
TTTTCCTTACCGACACCGCTTTCACCCTCAAGTAAAACCATGGTCGGCGTTGGCGCCACCCGTTGCAACAGGCTGACCAGACGCAGACATGTAGGCGAGCGCCCAATCAGCATGCAGTCGTCAGATGCCTTTTCTGCGACCGGAAAAATAGACTCCCCGATATAGGCCACCTCACCGCTATGATCTCGAATCGGTTTGGCCTGTAATTCAACCAGTTCTTCCTTACCTTCGGTATCGTAGTGAATATGCATGACCTCGGTAACCTGGCCACTTTGCATGGCCATCTCGAGTGGGCAGGCCTCGCCATTCTGACTGCAGGGCAAATCCGAATGATGAGAAATTTTGTGGCAATTTTGCCCAATCACCTGATCATGAGGTACACCATAGTGCGCACAATATTGTTGATTGGCCGCCACAATCCGGTAGTTCCGGTCAATGATCACGAATGGCTCGGTAATCACATTGATGAGCTCTTGATAGGGCGGCAGGCCAGTTGTGGGCGCTTTATCAGCCATGCATTGTTCCTGTCAGATATGTCATGACATACAGTATGACTTGAGTATGCCCACTTTCCAAGCATGGGTTTTATTTTATGCTAAAAAACTTGTCGCAGAGACACAAAGACACAGAAGAAAAACCAAAATTGCATATAAAGAATTTCTCAGTACCTTCGTGTCTCGGTTCGGGCTTCCTGCTTCACTCTAACGTCTACGTCCATGTAGACGTCTGTGACAAAGATGTTATCTGAACGCATGCTCACTCGCGGGATTCAGGTACAATCCCGGATTTTTGCATTACCTACCCCTTTATGAGCGACTTTTACCCGGGCCAGCGCTGGCTCAGCGAGACCGAAATCGAGTTTGGTATTGGCACCATACTGGCCGTTGAGGACCGACGGGTTACCGTCTTATATCGCGCGACCATGGAAACTCGTGTCTATGCCACGCACAGCGCACCACTCACACGTGTCCAGTTCAGTATCGGCGATGAGATAAGAGCCAATGACGGCACTACCTTCATCATTAGCCGTATAGAGAAAGACGAGCATAAGCTATTCACCTACCATGGTACCGACCTGGAGGGTCAGGAGCACGCACTGCCAGAGGTACACATTGATCACCACCTTGCCATACATGACCCGACCAGCCGCCTGCTTGCCGGACAGATTGATGACAGCCGCTGGTTTACACTCAGACTGCTGGCACGACAATACGAGGGGCTGATCTGGCAATCCCCGGTACGTGGGCTACAGGGTGCCCGCATGTCATTGGTGCCACATCAGCTATATATAGCCGATCAGCTGGCACGCCAGCCCGCCTCCAGGGGATTACTGGCAGATGAGGTTGGACTGGGCAAAACTATTGAGGCCTGTCTGGTACTGCACCGGCGTATCGTACAGGGGCAATGTGATCGCGCCCTGATCATCGTACCAGCTGCACTGGTAAACCAGTGGCTGGTCGAACTACTGCGCCGCTTTACACTGTCCTTTTCCATATTTGATGAAGAGCGCTGCCAGGATCTTGAGGCTGAAGATGGCACCAATCCCTTTCTACAGGCGCAGCTTGTACTGTGCACGCTACCATTATTTGAACAACCAGGACGTCTACAACAGGCGCTGGAAGCCGGCTGGGACATGCTCATTGTCGATGAGGCACATCACCTGCACTGGACCCCGGAGTCATCAGGGGATGATTACCTGACAGTTGAAACCCTGAGTGAGGTTATCGACTCGGTGCTGCTATTGACCGCAACACCGGAACAACTGGGCAGGGAAAGCCATTTTGCACGTCTGCGATTACTTGACCCGGAACGTTTCCATGACCTCGGGCAATTTATTGCAGAGGAAGAGGCCTTTGAACCTGTTGCCAACCTTGCGGAAGAGATACTGGAAACCAAGCAGCCTGACAACAAACTCATTGATACCTTAAAGTCATACGGCATTGAAACCAGTATCGAGCAAATCAAGCAGGACCCGCAAACGATTGCACGCCAGCTAATCGATCTATATGGCACAAGCCGCCTGTTATTCCGGAACACCCGCAAATATATACAGGGCTTCCCGCAACGGAATCTGATCGAGCATCCATTACCGTCAGGACATGCCAGCTACCCAGACTTCAGTAACGCGGTATATGACAGCCTGCTGGACGACGACCCCCGTATAGAGTGGTTGCTGAAAACCATTCGCGAACTACGCCCGGAAAAACTGCTACTCATCTGCTCCGAGGCAAAAACCACCCTGCAACTCGAGGAGCTGCTGTTGCGTAAAGAAGGCATTCGCTGCGCTGCCTTCCATGAAGGCCTCAGTATCATCCAGCGGGATCGAGCAGCCGCATGGTTCGCCGAAGAGGGTGGTGCCGAAATCCTGCTGTGCTCCGAAATTGGCAGTGAAGGCCGCAACTTTCAGTTTGCCCATCACCTGATCCTGTTTGACCTGCCACTGAATCCCGACCTGCTCGAACAGCGTATCGGACGACTGGACCGCATAGGCCAACGAGAACAGGTCAATATTCATGTGCCATATATCAAGGACTCCGCACAGCAGGTGCTTCTTAACTGGTATCAGCGGGTAAGTCATATATTTACTGCCCCTGACCCGGTCGCAGTGAGCACCTTCGAGGCACAACAGGACGAATTACTGAACATGTTACATTCAGAAAATCCGGACAGCGCGTCGAATATAATAGACCGGGGTATAGAGATTGCACGACACCTGACCCAAAACCTGCAACAGGGCCGCGAGAGACTACTGTCGCTGTCCTCATTTGACGAGACAGCAGCAAGCGCCATCATTCATCATATCCAACGGCTTGATGCCGAGTACAACCTGCCACCCTTTATGGAACAGGTATTTGATTTATTCGGATTGGATAGCGAAGAGCATTCAGACAATCGCCAGGTCGTCAGGCCGGGGGATCATATGATTGGCGGACATTTCCCCCATGTACAGGAGGACGGCACCCTCATTACCTTCCAACGCGAAACCGCGTTGGTGCATGAAGACACCCAGTTTCTCACCTGGGATCACCCGATGGTAACCGGTGCAATTGATATGGTCACCAGCGGTGAATTTGGCAACAGCGGTCTCAGTGTTATTCATCACGATAAACTTCCTGCCGGTACTTCACTACTGGAATTACTCTATCGCATCGACTGCCCGTCACCTGCACACCTGCCCACCAGGAAATATATAAAGCAGGCAACCGTACGCCTGCTACTGAATACCGAAGGCAAAAATCTGGCAAGCCATTTTCCGCATGAATCATTGACTGACATCGCCATGCAAATTGACAGGCAGGTTGCCAGTCAGGCCATCAAGGCACAGGCGGACCAGATAAATGAGCTAATTAGTGATAGCAGGCAAATGGCAGAAAGTCGCTTACAGACGATAATCGAGAATGCCTCTCAGGTACTGGGCATGGAAATGCAGGAAGAAATACAGCGACTCACTGTCCTGAAAAAACATAACCCTAACATCAGTGATGCGGACATCGAACAGCTACATGAGTCACATAAAGAGATAAATCACCTGCTTTCGATGTCCAGTATCAAGCTGGATGCAATACGGCTCATCGTTGTCAGTGATTAAACCGCGGTGTTAGCTCACTATATAAGATTGAAAAATCCACACGCAATCCTGCGGAACACACCAGTATACCTGACAGCCATAGTGCTCTCTTTTAGTACAAGGCAGTCATCTAATCTAGAAAGATAACAGGCACGTCAATACATATTATGACCGCATATAATTTGCTCGAGCGGTGCCCACGCCTGAATTCAGCGTTGCGTCAGTCAACATTACACCCTGTTACACAATCACATATTACGGCACGGTATTTGTGCTATAAACTAGCCCCATTGCTCTGTTCCAACGGAATTCGCCATGCTTGAAATTGGCAGACACTCTTATAAAAAAAGG
>JAPHTU010000235.1 GCA_026196145.1 Gammaproteobacteria bacterium | reverse complement strand
TAGATTGCTGCGGCAACAACCAATGCGATGGCCAATATTTTTTTCTCGCCTCGTGCGTCACGTGACCTGGCATATACAAGGAGAACTGCACCAAAAACGAACCCGAGTATCAACCAAAGAACAGTGTTCATATTTTTATGGGTATAACATCTAAGCTAAAGGACGCCGCTTTTGCAGCGTCCCGGACCTTGAGCGGTTTGTTATGTTTCTCCATGAAGTTTAGGAAAAAATTTCCAAGTCCTCCTACAATACGCCTCATATTCCTCACCAAATTCTTTCTTCATTGAATTTTCTTCACTTCTTACATTTAACGACCATATCGGAATGAGAACTATTGACCATACAATATATATCCAATTATTTAAAAATATTGCAAACCCCATATTATAAAACAGTAAGAATGCCGCATAGAGTGGATGTCTAAAATACTTAAATGCACCTGATGTGACTAAACTCCTGCCTCTTTTATCCAGTGATAGCGATATCAAACTCCACACAGTTATAACTAGCCCAAAAGCACCAAATACTGACACAACCAGATAGCGCATTAAATCATCTGAAATGATACAACCAAATCCAACTTTCTCTGCTAATAAGTATGCGACCAGCAGCAAAGCAATACTTATACTCGCCCCTCTGGGACCTGCCCCGAATATTCTTTGGTATGGCTTCATGTATCTCCTACTTCTCAAGAAACATAACGGCTCGACCAAGATACTGGCACTGCTTGCGCATCGCGCTTGTGCCGTTTGTTGTATGGTCACATCATTTAGCAAGATCTCTACAATTCTTATTCGTTGTAATTATCATTGCCATGCCTTCAGACGGAATATTTAAATTAAAATAATCTTTCAATTCAGGTGACATCGGTTCCAATGCATATTCCAAGCCCTGTAATTCTATATTACTTTTCAAATCATCAAGTGAGACCACATTGGCAAATAAATCAGATCTTTCTGACAGTTGCTCAAATGACATACATTCACCATGCCTGGCCACAGCGCTCCAACTCTCTGCAAATGTAGTGCACGAAAATAATACTAATGGCAGCAATATAATTATTTTAGCTGCTGAAAGCTTACTCATTTAAATCAACCATATGACGCCAAAGCTCTGCAGCGGCGTTAACTGTCCGTTGGAGCGCCTTGTTAGGCGCCGAGTCCAACTACATGCCTGGAGCACCTTAGAATCCAGACACCTTGTTGGCGAGGTAATACTAGCAAGCGGCGCATAGCTCTACCATACAAAAGGGATAAGCCGGTAACGTATCCTTGCCATGTATTCAACGTAACCTGGCAGCGTCTCTTGCAAGGTCTTCTCCTCGACAAAAATCCGTGCGATCACAAAAACGAAAACCAGTGGCAGCATAAGTACGCTCACATAGCTTTCCAGCCACAGTGCAGTGCCTACAAGGAAGAGCAGCAATCCAAAATACATCGGATGACGTATGCGGCCGTAAATCCCGGTATCGATCAGCACGTGGCCGCGCTCGGGTTGGAATCTGACGATCGGCACGGCAAACGCATTTTGAAGCAGCGCAATCATAATAATTCCGAAGCCTGTGAGGAACAGTGCCGCCCCGAAAACCGACACTGTGAAGTGCGGTGGCGGTAACAATTGCAAGTGGAAGACTTCAATGGGAATAAACACGAACCAGGCGAAGAGCGAGAGGAACAAGAGTGATGTAACAACACGATCCTCCATCGGCTGGCTTTTTGCAATTGGGGCCGTAAGCCGAGCCTCCAGGCTGGCCGGTGCCAGCCGGGCAAGCACGATGGTAGACACCAGTAACAGGAGACCATACACCGCAAGGAACAGAATCGCACGTGGCCAATACCAAGTGCCTGCGGGAAGGAAGAGTAAGACTGCAAACAAGGCGATCTGAAACAACCCACCAAGAAGCCCCTTTATTATCAACATGTGATCTCGCTCATTCTTTGCTCTCAGCGATTCCGCCGCCTAACGCCATAGTAAGCGGCCGCCCTCTGTATGGGCGGTCCAAGCGCGTTTTTTGCACGGGCTTGACTTAATTGTTAGGCTTTTGTGCCTCATAACCAGCTTTATACTCTTCAGTTGGTTCTGTAGATTGAACAACATCCACATATACCCCGTTTGGGTCCCGGATACAGAAGTGTCGCTGACCCCAGTCTTCAGACCTCAACTCAAACGCGATATCAAGCGATTTCGATTT
>JAPHTU010000053.1 GCA_026196145.1 Gammaproteobacteria bacterium | reverse complement strand
TGTTGTTGAAACGATTGAGCAGGGTGGCGTGCTGGTAACGGAGGCAGGTACCGGGGTCGGCAAGACCTTTGCTTACCTGGTACCGGCCATGCTATCCGGCAAGCGCGTCATTATCGCAACCGGCACAAAAAACCTTCAGGATCAGCTATTTCACGAAGACATACCACTGGTTCGTGAAGCGCTGGCCGTGCCGGTCACGGTGGCCTTGCTGAAGGGCCGCGCCAACTACCTATGTACCCACCGCCTCAATATGAACCTGGCGGCGGGAGATAGCAGCAGCCGCCGACATCAGCATGAACTGGAGGTGATCCTGGATTGGGCCGGGCGTACCTCGACTGGCGATATCGCAGAGGTTGATGATGTCGAGGAGGGCTCTTTTGTCTGGCCACTGGTGACTTCATCGACAGAAAATTGTATAGGGCAGGACTGTGATGACTATAGCGACTGTTACGTCATCAAGGCGCGTCGCGAGGCACAGGCTGCAGATATCGTTGTCATCAACCACCATTTATTCTTTGCTGATATGGCACTCAAGGAACAGGGATTTGGTGACATTTTACCGGGCGCCGATGTCTTTATTATTGACGAGGCGCACCAATTGCCGGAGGTCGCCGGGAGTTTCTTTGCTACATCGGTTACATCGAGACAACTTTATAACCTGGTTACCGATACCCAAACCGAGCATCTGAAGGAATCCGGCGGTTTGAGTGAATTACCTGAAGCCCTGCATAAACTGGAACGATCTGTGGCTGACTTACGCCTGTGCATGGGGCATACCGGCCAACGATTATCCTGGGATGATCTGCAATCACTGAAAAATTTTCATGACTTTCTTGAAGTGGTGAAGAAAAACCTGTCCGCGCTACGTGACTGGTTGTCTGATGCGGCGGAACGGGGCAAGGGACTGGATAGTTGTCACAAGCGCGCGCTCACCTTGCTGGAGCGAATCAATATGATGAATGCCAGTCCAACTGAAGATGAAAATGAGATGATACTGGATAACGTGCGCTGGGCAGATACCTCGCGCCGCGGCTTTGGACTACATAGTACGCCACTGAATATTGCCGAGATATTCCAGACCAATATGCAGGCAATGATGGCAAGCTGGGTGTTCACTTCCGCGACCCTGGCCGTCGGAGAGAGTTTTGCTCATTTCAATGATAGCCTGGGGCTGGACGAACCTGATACCCAACTTCTGGGTAGCCCGTTTGACTATAAAAACAATGGCTTAAAGTACTTGCCTGAAGCACTTCCTGATCCTGCCGATGCATCCTATACCCGTGAAGTCTGTGCCCAATCGTTGCGTGTTATTGAGGCCGCACAGGGTAGAACCTTTATGTTGTTTACCAGTCATCGTGCGCTCAAGATTGCCGCCGAGTTTATGGCTGACCATATCAATTACCCGATTCTGGTGCAGGGTGAGGCTCCGAAACAACGGTTATTGAAAGACTTCAAGACCCATGGCAATGCCGTACTGTTGGGAACAGCCAGTTTCTGGGAGGGGGTCGATGTCAGGGGTTCGGCCTTGTCCTGCGTTATTATTGACAAGTTACCATTTGCATCACCGGGTGACCCGGTAATGCAGGCGCGACTGATTTCTATGAAGAAGCGGGGACAGAACCCGTTTTTTGATTATCAGGTACCCAGCGCCGTGGTGACATTAAAACAGGGTGTCGGGCGTCTGATACGTGATATCAACGACTGTGGCGTACTCATGTTGTGTGACCCACGCCTGCTGGGTAAAGCCTATGGCAAGATATTCCTGCGCAGTCTGCCGGCCATGCCGCTGACCAGGAATATCGAGGATGTCGAGCGGTTTTTTGAGATCAGAAAGTCGGCATGAAGATCCTGGCCCTGGATACCACGCAGGAATATTGCTCGGTTGCCCTGGCTATCGGCACTGAACTATCAGTCCGTGAAGAACTTGCCCCACGATCACATACCGAACTGATACTGCCACAGGTGGAATCGGTGTTGGCTGAGGCCGGCCTTACGCTCAGGCAACTGGATGCGCTGGCCTTTGGGCGTGGGCCAGGTAGTTTTACTGGCCTGCGAATAGCGGCGGGTGTTGTACAGGGCCTGGCACTGGGAGCAGATTTACCGGTGGCGCCGGTATCATCCCTGGCTGCTATGGCACAGGGGGCCTATCGTAACAATGATCATGCCACGCATATCTGTGCCGCCTTTGATGCGCGCATACAGGAGGTTTACTGGGGCAACTATCAACTGCTTGACGGCATCATGCAAAGTATCACTGAAGAGGCCGTGAATGCCCCTGAGGGCCTTTTCCTGCCTGATGAAGGAAATTGGTTGGCCATTGGTTCCGGTTGGTCGGCCTACCCGCAAATGCAGCAAAGATTACAGGGGCGCTTGTCTGATGTAATAGCTGACACCGTACCATTGGCCAGAGATATGATTCCTGCTGCCAGGCAGATAATCCGCAATAAGGAGACAGTCAGTGCGGAAGCCGCGATACCCGTTTACCTGAGGCAAAAGGTTGCACAGACCATCGAGGAACGAAAGCAGGCCAGGTCTGCCTCTGTTCATCAGGGGCAAGGGTAATCGTGCTGAAGGATCACCGAATCTGGACAGGCCTGTTTGCTATCATTCTGGCCCTGCTCGCTTTTACCCGCGCCATTGATGACCTGGGTTCACAAAATACTGAGGATGCGCTGGTGCGCGCATTGGCAACCTACGGTGTAGCGCGAACATTGAATGGTGTAATTTCAGTGGCACAGGGTACAGAGGTTGCCATTGAACCTGCAGGTGTCGGGGTAATACTCACTCCCGGGCAGATTCTTGACCCGATTAATGACCTGGTAGAGCGGTTTTCCTGGGTCATGCTGGTAAGTAGCGCATCGCTGGGTGTACTAAATGTGCTGTTATCAATCAGTGCATGGGTATGGCTTAGTGTCACCATGACTGCGGCACTATTCGGGCTTATGTATTTTCAATGGAAGGGCGGGCAGTCTCATTCGCTATCATCCACATTCATCAAGCGGGCAGTGATCGTTCTTGTCATTCTGCGTTTTGCAGCTCCTGCCATCGCTATCGCCAATGACGTGATCTACCAGCAGTTTCTAGATCCCGGGTACCAGGTTGCGGTAGCCGAGCTTACACAGACCACACAGCGTATTGCTGAAATAAGTAACGAACAGGCCGCACCTGATACAGACACTGAAAATGAAGAGTCACTTCTGGGCAAAGCCAGAGCCCTGTATGAGTTAACAACCCAATCTATTATGCACAAAATTGATATGGAAGCCCGTATGCAGCGTTATCAGCAGGCGGCCAGTAATGCTTCGCGACACGCAATAGATCTAATAGTCATCTTTCTGTTCCAGACCATACTCTTGCCCGTCCTGTTCATCTGGATAGTATGGCACCTGCTTAAATGGGTGTTACTTGGCAAAGTTGACTTCGCTATCATGATAGATAAAACCTGAGGAAACACGATGTCGGCAAATGCCTCCACAAAAGTCATTATCGCTGCGCTGTTAGGTAATTCAGCCATCGCTGTCACCAAGTTCTTTGCGGCTGCCTATACAGGCAGCTCTGCCATGCTTTCTGAGGGTATTCATTCGCTGGTAGATACGGGTAATCAGATTTTATTGCTGTATGGCTTGAAACAGGCAAAAAAACCGGCAGACCAGGACTTTCCTTTCGGCCATGGTAAGGAAATTTATTTCTGGAGTTTTGTTGTCGCGATACTGCTCTTTGCCGTGGGCGCGGGTGTATCTATCTATGAGGGTGTACATCATGTCATGCACCCGAATGTCATCGAAAACCCGGTGGTCAATTATATCGTATTGGGTCTGGCAATGGTGTTTGAGGGGGCCGCCTGGTTCTTTGCCTTTAAGGAATTTCGCAAGATAAAAGGCCGTTACGGTTATATCGAAGCGGTACAGCGCGGCAAGGATCCCTCCATGTTTGTTGTGTTGTTTGAAGACTCGGCTGCGCTACTCGGCCTGCTGATTGCGCTGCTGGGGGTCTGGCTTGCACAGGTAACGGGCAATGCCATGTTTGACGGTATTGCATCCATCCTGATCGGATTGATCCTCGGTGGTACTGCTATCTGGCTGGCCATTGAAACCAAGGGCCTGCTAATAGGCGAGCGCGCCAACAGGGAAGTCGTCGATAGCATCCGCCGGATTGCAGCATCCTTTGATGAGGTTGAAACGGTGAATGAACTACTCACGATGCATATGGGACCGGAATATATTCTGGTTAATATCAGTATCCGATTCAGGCGTGGGCAGCTCACACGTGAAATAGAGACAGTGATTCAGGACATCGATACAGCAGTCAAGGAATCTAATAGCAGCGTCAAAAGAATTTTTGTTGAAGCCGAGCCAGGATAGCTATCGCTTCAATACGGCGTAATTCAATGATTACAGCGCGATACACCGAGTTTTACTTGTGTATATTGCAGAGTCAGGCTAAGGTTTGATCAATCGAGAAAAACCACTATAAAGAAAGCTGATAACTTCTTGATGCGCAACAAAATATTACTTATTGCCGAATCCTCAACTCTGCGTTTTTTAATAAAACGTAGTTTTCAGGATTCCTGTTGCGGCATTACAGAGTCGTGCTCTATATCTGAAGGTATTCAGTATCTAGAAAACAATACGCATTTTGACGGCATCATCCTGAGCTGGCTGGCAATGCAGACCAGTGAATTCAAGTCATTGCTGCAGTTTTTAAATTCACCCCCCTACAATGAATTGCCCATAATTCTAATCTGTGCACAACCGGAACAACAGGCTCTTGACTGGTTGAAGACGCGTGAACGCAGTGCGATGACACTTTTGTCGCAGTTCGACGAAGTTTCTTCAACAATGCAAGACCTGTTGCTGAAGGACACTGAAGTCTCTCCCATCGTGACTGAAACTGAAGGTATAGATGGGGATATTAGAATTCTGTTTGTTGATGACTCGAAAAGCTCACGTGCCTATTACCACAGGATACTCAAGCAGCAACACTACCATGTGACCACCGCGGACAGCGTGGATAGCGCATGGCAAATACTGACAAGTAATCCTCCTGCCTATTTCGACCTGGTGATTACAGATTACTTCATGCCGAATGACAATGGACACGTATTATGCCGCCGCATTCGAAAAACCCCAGAGCTACATGACCTGCTTACCGCCGTAATGACGGGTACCTATTTCGATGATGTTATTGATATCTCACTTCGGTCCGGTGCCATCGAGTGTATGTTCAAGGAAGAGAGCGACCAGTTATTCATTGCACGCGTGGCATCAATGGCACGAATGGCGAGAAACCAGCGATCGGTTGAGCTGGAGCGACAGCGCCTGGCGGATATTCTATCCTCGTTGGGGGAGGGTGTTTATGGTGTCGATTGTGATGGGCGAATCAATTTTGCAAACCCGGCAGCACTCAAGATTCTCAATTATAGCCATGAAGATGAGCTGATTGGCTTTGATGCACAGCAAAAACTGCGTTATCTGGATGAAAATAACAGACCATTGGAGAATGGTGATTCATACCTGCTAACTATCCATCGAAATGCCGGTGTGGTGCGTGACTGGCGCACTCATTTTATTGATAGCAGGGAGAAGCCGGTTCCTGTGAGCTGCACAGTTGTTCCCCTGATGGTAGCAGGTCAGCAAGCCGGATCTGTAGTGGCATTCAGGGATATCGCTCAACAGGAATACATGGAAAAACAACTACGATGGCAGGCCACGCACGATCCGCTTACCAACCTGTATAACCGTCGTTATTTTGAAGAACAACTGGAAATTGAGTGGGGGCGCCTGGAGAGGAATGAGGGTAACAGTGCGTTGTTATTTCTTGATCTCGACCGTTTTAAATATATCAATGATACTGCAGGACACGAGACCGGTGACAAGATTCTTATCATTGTGAGTAAACAGTTATCACAGCGAATCAGGGCATCTGATACGCTGGCCCGACTGGGAGGTGATGAATTCGCTGTTATTCTTCGTGACGTTGATCCTGCTACGCTCCGGGAAACGGCTGATAAATTTCGTGAAATACTTTCTACCTTGCATTTCAGCAGTGAAGATCAGGAGTTCAAGGTGAACGGCAGTATTGGCGTCGCATTGATAGACCGCAACAGCCTCTCTGCTTCCGATATCATGGCCAATGCAGATATTGCCTGCCATCAGGCAAAGGCAGAGGGCAGGAATCAAACGCATATCTATGATCCAGGCGATGATGTGCGGGTTACCATGACATCGGAACTGGGCTGGTCAAATAAATTACAGTGCGCCCTTGAACAGGACCGGTTTGAACTGTATTTTCAGCCTATACTGGCTCTGGACGATATCGATTTCGAGAAGCTGCCAGATAACAGTAGTAACCTGTGGACTACACACCATCGCTACCGGTCTTCACCTCCTACCTATATTGAGTCATTAATCCGTCTGAGGGGTGATGATGGGGAATTAATCCTGCCTAATTTATTTCTGGGCAGTGCAGAACGTTTTGGCCTGATGCCTGAAATAGACCTTTGGGTGATGAAAAAAGCCTTGCAGGCATTGCAGGAGGCGCATGATATTGGTTTGAATTTCACCCTTGGGATCAATATATCCGCGATTACGCTGGAAGATCAGTCTGCAGTCAAACAAATTATTCAGCTTGTTAAGGAAATGCCGGTGCCCGCACGCCACCTGGCGATAGAAATTACCGAACGTACAGCCATTACCAACATGCTTGGTGTCAAATCATTTGTCGATGTGATTAATGAGCTTGGTTGTGATTTCGCACTGGATGATTTTGGTGCCGGGTTTAGCTCTTTCGCACAATTACGACACCTGCCGGTAAGGTATGTGAAAATTGAGGGCGAGTATGTCAGGAATATGAGTCAGGATAATACGGACCGAACGATTGTCATGGCGATTAATGATATTGCCCACTCCGTTGGCAGACATACGATTGCTGAATACGTGGCGAATTCCGAAACACTTAAGGCATTACGTGAGTGTGGGGTTGATTATGCCCAGGGCTACTACATTGCAGAGCCATTGAGCAAGGAAGAGCTGTTCGTTATCTATGAAGACGAGCCAACCATAGTATCAGTACCTTATGAGGTCGAAATACGCCAGTAACGACTACAGAATATGGGATTCACAGGGCGCCCCTTGATGACAAAAGCTCATGCAGGCTTTCTGCCATCATCTGATATCCTTTTTCATTCGGATGAATGGAATCAGACTTGTTACCGGGATATTGCAGGATATCCGAAATTGCGTCGACTTCGATTGGAATACCCATACTGTCTGCAACTTCCTCATAGAATTCTGCAGGGCTGAGTATCAGGGTAGGGTTGGGGACTGACATCATTACCACCTGAACGC
The DNA here is from genome assembly GCA_026196145.1 of Gammaproteobacteria bacterium. Taxonomy (GTDB): domain Bacteria; phylum Pseudomonadota; class Gammaproteobacteria; order JAJDYQ01; family JAJDYQ01; genus JAJDYQ01. The sequence continues at coordinate 1,190 of JAPHTU010000053.1, read as the reverse complement.
CGCTTTCCTGTGCCATTGATATCATACTCCTGAGATTATCGGCTGCCTGGTCGAGGTTTTTCTTCCTCAACATATCATTGCCCCCATGAATCAGTATCAGCAGCGCTGGCTGGTGTTCACTTAACAAGCCGGGTAGGCGTTTAACACCGGTGTCAGTGACTTCTCCGGGAACACCCGCGTTAACCACTTTTCTTCCCGTTAGTTTTTGTAGCACCGCGGGATAGCTATGTTCACGCTTGACGCCCGTACCATGGGTCAGGCTATTGCCGAAAGCTAGAATAACCGCATTTTCAGACAGGGGAGACAGGCTTGACTTGTCAGAACATCCACCTGTGACAAGAAGCGGGACAATAAGGAATATGTATATATATTTCACTTAGCCTAGTAACTTATCGAGTATGGATTCATAAATATCGCTCAGGGTATCCAGATCTGCCACTGATACACATTCATCAATCTGATGGATAGTGGCATTCAGGGGACCCAGTTCAAGCACCTGTGCACCGGTAGGTGCGATAAAGCGACCATCCGAGGTACCGCCGGATGTGGACAGTTGGGTTTCATAACCAGCTACTTCTCGTATCGCCTGTTGACTGGCCTCAACGAGTTCCCCTGCGGATGTCAGGAAGGACATACCGGACAATATCCAGTTTATTTCGTAATCGACGCCGTGTTTATCCAGTATTTCATGAACACGCGCCTGAAGTGACCTGGGTGTTTGCTCTGTTGAAAAACGAAAATTAAAAACTACATCACACGTGCCTGGGATGACATTGGTTGCGCCAGTACCACTGTTGATATTAGACACCTGAAAGGTGGTCGGTGGGAAATGCTCGTTCCCTTGATCCCATTCGGTCGTAGTGAGTTCAGCCAGTGCCGGAGCAAAGCTGTGGATCGGATTTTTTGCCAGATGAGGATAGGCAACATGTCCCTGAACCCCTTTGACCCTAAGTTCGCACCCGAGTGAACCACGACGTCCATTCTTGATGACATCGCCAACCTTGCTGGTACTGCTGGGTTCGCCGACCAGGCACCAGTCAATCTTCTCATTGCGGGCCTCCAGTGTTTCCACAACCTTGACTGTGCCATTAATCGATGGCCCCTCTTCATCACTGGTAATCAGAAAGGCAAGTGAGCCATTTATCTTTTTGCCATTTGCCAGGAAGCGTTCACAGGCGGTCGTAAAGGCA
>JAPHTU010000349.1 GCA_026196145.1 Gammaproteobacteria bacterium | reverse complement strand
GGCCTGTGTGTTGATATCTGCCCAACCGGCTCCATTGCACTTAGCCGGGAGTATGTACATACCTGCCGGGAGCATGAACTGGACAGTTACTTCATTCTTCCCGATCCGACTGGTATGCATAAACAGCATTTCGAAAAGGGCTGGGCCAAGTCAGAAGATGCCGACCTGGTTGATCTGAAGCGCCAGCCCATGTCAGAGCTGAAGCCCAAAAAACGCACTGATAATTTCGACGAGATTGTCGATGGCTATAGCAAGCAACAGGCCATTATCGAGGCATCACGTTGTGTGCAGTGTGGTATGTGCCACGACGCCTGTCCCACGCATATGCATGCACCGGAATATATCCGCTCTATCTGGCAGGGTGATATCGAGTCTGCTGTTGAATGGATTTACCAGACCAATCCCTTTTCACATGTCTGTGGTCGGGTTTGTACGCATCGTTGTGAAGATGCCTGTTCGATAGGACGACGGGGTGAACCGGTCGCCATTCGCTGGCTCAAGCGTTATGCGATGGATTCGTTAGCTGACGAAAAGGTTCGTGAAATTGCCGCGCGAGGCAAGTCTGATTCGGTCACCGGTTTTCATGTTGCGGTTATAGGTGCCGGACCAGCGGGGCTGACTGCGGCCTATGATCTGGTTCGCCAGGGGCATCGGGTGACGGTGTTTGAGGCACTGGATAAAGCCGGCGGCATGACACGATACGGTATCCCCGAATATCGCCTGCCATATGACCGGCTGGATGCGGACGTTGCCGTTATCGAATCACTGGGGGTTGAAATCCGCTGTAATATTCGTATCGGTAAAGACATTACCATGGCACAACTGGAAACCGATTACGATGCTGTGCTCATTGCCGTTGGATTACAGCAGGGGCGTTCGACGCGTATTCCGGGTAGTGATCATGCACAGGTTTGTCGTGCCGTTGACCTGTTACGAAAAATTACCATGGGTGTCGCTTTTGATATCCCCAACAAGGCAGTCGTGGTAGGCGGTGGAAATGTAGCGATGGATATTGCCCGAAGCCTGGCGCGACTACAGAAACAGGCACATGGAAAGGTCCAGGTTACCGTGACGGCACTGGAAGATTTTGATAATTTTCTCGCCGACCCGGAGGAAGTCAGGGAGGCACGTGAAGAGGGTGTTGTGATCTTTGATAATCGGGGGCCAATGGAATGCCAGGTCAGGAATGATGGCAAGTTGCATTGCCTGAGAACCCACAGGGTGATTTCTGTATTTGACGAGCAGGGACGGTTTGCGCCGCGCTATGATGAAAGCGACGAGCAACTATATGATGCCGACATGATTATTGAGTCGATTGGACAGATGACAGATATTTCTGTTTTTGGCGAGGAACTGGTAGAGCGGCTGGAATGGAACCGTGGCCGCCTGCAGGTCGATGAGCGAGGCTGTACCTCTGAAAACTGGTTGTGGTCAGCCGGGGATATGGTCAACGGGCCCGATGTCGTGCATGCTGTCGCGGATGGTCATCGAGTGGCGAAGGGTATTCATGAAATGCTGGCAGCTCAGGGGGCAGTGAAGTGACGGATAAAATTGAAGGTCATAGTGAGGCCTTTGTTTATATTCGCTCAATGAAAACCCTTCGGGAAATCCTGGAAGTGGCAACCACATTTGAAAAAACGGCACGCGACTTCTATCGAGACCTGATACCCAAGGTCAGCAAGAATATTCGCTACCTGGTCGAGGAACTGGCAGAAGAGGAACAGGAACACTTTGACCTGTTTGCAGAGCTACTATCGCACCCCCAGGTCGAAGATGAACTCAAACAGCGAATACAGGTGCCGCTGGAAGACCATAAGTTTTCGGATTACGTACATTTGCCTTCAATGGGTGATTTTCCCGATGATCAGGAAATCCTGCAATATGCCATGGGTCGAGAAGATGCTGCCATGAAGCAGTATCGTGAACTGGCAGATGAAACAGAGCCGGGCGAGGTACATGACCTGTTGGTATTTCTTGCCAATGAAGAAACAAAACATAAGCGCGAGCTCGAGGCGATCTACTACGAGTTGATTAATAGTGGTGGGCCATAGCAGTGACTGATAAACGGATACTGGTGATTGATATAGGTGGTATCAGTGTGAAGCTATCGATCACTGGCGATCAAACAACGCAGGAGACGATTCGCGGTTTTCCAACGCCGGCATTAATGACACCTGGGCAGTTGCTTGAGGGTGTCAATCAGGTTGCCACCGACTGGAATTATGATGTGGTTTCTATCGGTTATCCGGGGCCGGTCAAGAATAACCACCCCTGGCGAGAGCCGGTCAACCTGGGTAAGGGCTGGATTGATTATGATTACGAGGCGGCCTTTGGTTGCCCGGTCAGGATGATTAATGATGCCGCGATGCAGGCTCTGGGTAGTTACCGTGGCGACGATATGCTGTTTCTTGGCCTGGGTACCGGGCTGGGGACTGCCATGATTATGAATAACCAGATCATACCGTTGGAGGCCGCCCATTTACCTTTTCGTGAGGGTAGAAATTTTGAGCAGGTGCTGGGTAAACAGGGGTTGGACAAAGATGGACAGGAAGTCTGGTTTGAAAACCTGTTGGCTACTATTAAGCTATTTTCCTATGTGTTTTGTTCCGATTACGTTGTACTCGGGGGTGGCAATGCAAATCGCATTGAACAAAAAGACTTGCCTGATAACGTGTATCTGGGAAGCAATGACAATGCATTCACAGGCGGTATCTTATTGTGGGCAGACCAATCACCAGACCACGATATACAGCAGCGCTACGCCAGCTAGGCTGGCATAGTTCAGGGTTGTTCGTTCGGTAGTAGACCGGGTTGTGGATTACGATGATCAGGTGTTTATACTAGCCTGATGCCTGATAATCCAACGTTAGAACAGCCTTGCTGGCCATTGCAGTCATTGCATCACCCGGGTGATATTGAGCATGTCATTCGAGCAGATGTCAGAGCCACCCTTGATCAATATCTCGCCGGGCACAAACTTGAGCAGCAGTTCGCTGATAAAATCCGGCCACTGTATCTTCCAATGGCAGCCTGGATTGCTGAACAGCAGCATGACGGCCTGCCGTTACTCCTGGGAATCAATGGTGCACAGGGTAGTGGCAAGTCGACCCTCACCGATTTGCTGGAGATCCTGCTACAGGTTTATGGCAAGCGTGCGGTGAGCCTGTCGATTGATGACCTGTATCTACCCCGTCATTCAAGGCAGCAGCTCGCTGAAACGGTTCATCCACTGCTGGCTACCCGCGGTGTCCCCGGTACGCATGACATGCCGCTGGCAACGCAGGTATTCGATGCGCTGTTACAACGTGATCATGCCGATACTGTACTGATTCCCCGCTTTGATAAATCCATTGATGATCGTCTGCCAATGGATAGCTGGCTGCGTGTAGACGGGCCTGTTGATATCGTACTATTTGAAGGCTGGTGTGTTGGTGCGCGGGCGCAATTGCCAGGAGAATTAACTTCCCCTGTTAATGAACTCGAGTCATCAGAAGATGGGGCAGGGGTATGGCGGTCCTATGTTAACGATCAACTGGCCGGTGACTATCAGCAGCTATTCGGGCGACTGGATAAGTTAATAATGTTGAAGGTGCCATCAATGGAACAGGTCTATGAATGGCGTGGTCTGCAGGAAAGCAAACTCAGGGATGTATCAGCCAATGATGCCGCCGGTGTCATGAAACCGGCAGGCTTGAGACGATTCATCATGCATTTTGAACGTCTGACACGCTATCAGCTTGCGGAAATGCCACAGCGTGCCGATGTGCTAATGCCGTTGAATAAAGACCACCAGGTTGCCGACGTCATGTTAAAAGGGACATGATCTGATTCATTATTAATAATCTGGAAATACGTGAGACAGCCATATGCAACTCATTTGTCCCAGGTAGATTTTCGCTATTCTTATTCTTTATTGACGCACATCAACAAAATATTAATACGTACTGATACTATGCAGCTCAAGCCTGTTCTATCCTCCTAAGATAGTTGGTTATTTAAGCCCTATTACCTCTCCGGTGATGGGGCTTTTTTTGTGCTTTAGATTCATGTAATAAATATGGCCGTTTGTACACAAAGGTCATTAAGTGTCTGTTGTGCCCAAACCAGAAAGAGTTAGTTCCTTGGGAAATCTTTTAGACAGCATCTGCCTGACGGGTTTCGACTTTCACACGCGCAGGATCGCTCTTTGGTTTCTTTGAGTACGAATGACTTGATGTCGTTATCCGCTTCAGCCTGATCCATTGAAACTCCAAAGCAATAGCATATGACCCTATCAGGTGATCTTCCTTTTATCCCGACTTCAGTCCTGAGATCTGACTGGTAAATTAATGAGGAATCTGCGCCAAAATAAACAACGTCACAGTCCGGGTCATCACAGAAGTAGTAGTCTTGAGTTTTGGCATCCCAGTTCCACGGCTCTGAAACATGATATTTGATGGTCGTAGGAGATACGGATGCGTACTCTTTTCCGTTAATAGGACATCTTGCCTTTTTCGGTTGTGTATTACTTGAGCAAGAGGATGAACTGCAGCAATCATTCATGGCCGATCTCCAGCCGATATATAATTAACAAGGCGTTTAGGTGCATTGTAGCTCAGTGGCCGCTTTGTGGGGCGAACACGGCTATAGACGACCTTCTATATGTCTAGGACTTTTCCGGACGCGTTCGTAGATAGTAATTGATCAGGCCGTTCGTCGAGCAGTCATGCGAGTCAACCTCCTCGCCGGTATTTAACTCTGTGAGTATTTCATTGGCGAGTTTCTTGCCCAGTTCAACACCCCATTGATCGAAGGAGTTCAGGTTCCAGATGATTCCCTGAACAAATATCTTGTGTTCATACATGGCAATCAATGAACCCAGCGTCTTCGGGTCGAGTGTATAAAACACAAAGGTGTTGGTCGGGCGGTTACCGGGGAATAGCTTGTAGGGTAGCAGCTTCTCTATTTCCTCTGCGCTCATTCCCTCGGCCTTGAGTTCGGCGGTCACTTCGTCTTCGTTTTTGCCCAGCATCAGGGCCTCTGCCTGCGCGAAAATATTGGACATCAGGGCGCGGTGATGTCTGGCGATGCAGCGCTGGTTTGAGATGGGTACCAGCATGTCGGCGGGTACCAGCTTGGTTCCCTGGTGCAGCAACTGGTAAAAGGCGTGCTGGCTTGCAATACCGATTTCACCGAACAGTATCGGGCCGGTCTGGTAGTCGACGTGATTTCCCTGTCGATCTCGACACTTACCATTACTTTCCATGTCTGCCTGTTGCAGGTAGGCCGGGAACCGATGCATGTTTTGATCGTAGGGCAGGATGACGATGGATTCTGAATTAAAGAAATTGTTGTACCAGATACCGATCAATGCCATGAGCACCGGGATATTCTCTGCCAATGGTGCGGTACGAAAATGCTGGTCAACCTCGTAGGCACCATCAAGCAGTGCATCAAAGTTCTCGGCACCGATAGATATCACGATAGAAAGGCCGATCGCAGACCAAAGTGAATAGCGGCCACCAACCCAGTCCCACATCTTGAAGACATTTTCCGGTGCAACGCCGAATGCCTGTGCCGCTTCCATATTGGCACTGACCGCTACCAGGTGATGGTGCAGATCACTTTCATTTTCAATGCGGTTTAGCAGCCATTCACGTGCGGTGTGGGCATTCACCAGCGTATCTTGTGTGGTAAAACTTTTGGAGGCGATGATGAATAGCGTGGTTTCCGGGTTCAGGGCTTCCAGCGTATTGTTGATGTGGTTTTCGTCGATGTTATTGACGTAATGCACTTTCAAGTCATGGATGGCATAGGGTCGTAGGGCCTCGGTCACCATCAATGGGCCGAGGTGCGAGCCGCCAATGCCGATATTGACGACATCGGTAATCGGCTGGTTGGTGGCACCGCGCCATTGGCGGGTACGTATCGATTCTGCAAGTGCCTTGACGCGTTGCAGCTCTTCCTCGATTTCCTGGCTGATTTCTTCGCCATTGGCGAATGCGCGCTTGCCGGGGCGCTGGCGCAATGCGGCATGCTGCACAGCACGGCCCTCGGTGTGGTTGATCGGATCACCGGCAAACATATGATCACGCCATTCGCCGACATTACATTGTTCGGCGAGGTTGATTAACAGCTTCAGGGTCTCGGATTCGATGCGGTTCTTGGAGAAGTCAAACAGGATGTCATTGAACTTGATGGAAAACTTTTCAAAACGCTCGGGGTCCTGTTCAAACATATCACGCATGTGGACATCCTTAATGCGCTCATACTCGTCCTGAAGGATGCTCCATAGTGGCAGATTTGTTGGATTGGATATCATGTTCTCTTATCTTTTGTCGTTGGTTTGATGCAAAATAACCGTGCTGGAGTGAGTCAGAATGACTGGTAATAAAACCCGTAGCATTAAAGTAACGATGCTAGATTATTCATTCATCCAGTGCTAGCTTTTTTACCATGCTCCATGTTAATTCAGGCCAGGAATCTGGTGAGCTCAAATCAGGAAAAATATGCTTTCATTAAGCTTTATCCAGATTAACGGCAATCGATAAGGGGATTAGATGTCTTCAGATATAGGACTGGTCGGCCTGGGTGTTATGGGCAGGAATATTGCGCTGAATATCGCTGATCATGGTTACAGGGTCGCGGTATATAACCGCAGTACGGCGGCAGTTGATCAATTAGTCAGTTCAGCAGAGTCGCATCAGCAATTGACCGGATGCCATGATTACGCCGCCCTGTGTGATGAACTGGCCAGGCCGCGCATCGTCATGATGATGGTCCAGGCTGGTGAAGTGGTTGACAAGGTGATCGATGGCCTGCTGCCGCACCTGCAGCAGGGCGACATTATTATTGATGGCGGTAATTCCTATTATAAGGATAGCCAGCGTCGCTATGACAGCCTCAAGGGCAGGGGTATACGTTTTCTGGGGATGGGCGTATCGGGCGGTGGAGAGGGTGCGCGTCATGGGCCTTCACTAATGCCCGGTGGGGATCCCGAGGCATGGCCGATGGTAAAGGATATCTTTCAGTCTATCGCTGCCAGGGCAGATGATGGTGAACCGTGTTGTCGCTGGGTTGGTAATGGCGGCGCAGGTCATTATGTCAAAATGGTGCATAACGGCATTGAGTATGGAGATATGCAGTTAATTGCCGAGGCATGGCAGTTGATGTACGACGGGCTGGGTGTCGACATGCCACAATTGGCCGATACATTTTCCGCATGGAACGCGGGTGTACTTTCATCCTACCTGGTCGAGATTACAGCCGATATCTTACGCGTACCGGACAGCAACAATGATTGGCGCGTAAACAATATTCTCGACGTCGCAGGCCAGAAGGGTACCGGTCGCTGGACGGCGATAGATTCGCTTGATCTGGGTGTACCGCTAACCCTGATTACAGAAGCCGTCTATGCAAGGGCCTTGTCTTCCAGGAAGGAGGAGCGTCTGCAGGCGGCAAAAACACTGGGTGGGGCGCATGGTGAGTATAACGGTGATATACCTGATGCGGTCGCTGCAATTCATGACGGCTTGTATGCGGCCAAGATAATCTCCTATGCACAGGGCTTCATGCAGCTACGTCAGGCGTCGGAAGAATATGGCTGGCAACTGGAGTTTGGAGATATCGCCCTGTTATGGCGTGCGGGCTGCATTATCCGTAGTCGTTTTCTGAATGACATCAAGGCCGCCTATGACAAGCAGCCTGAGCTGTTGAATCTGCTGCTGGATGAGTTTTTTAGCCAGGCCATGCGCCAGGCTGATAGAGGTTGGCGTGAAACCGTCAAGCTAGGTATTGAGCTTGGCATACCTGTACCGGCGATGTCGTCTGCACTGGGCTTTTATGACGGCTATCGCAGCGCGGTACTGCCAGCAAACCTGTTACAGGCACAACGTGATTACTTCGGTGCTCATACATACAAACGTATCGACAGGCCAGATAAGGTTTTTCATACACGATGGACCGAGGGTGGTAACGAGGAGACTTTCAATGACTGAAGCATGCACATTGGTGATATTTGGTGCCACCGGTAATCTTGCGCAGCAGAAACTGTTTCCGGCACTTTATCACCTGGAAGCATCCGGCCTGTTTACCAGTGATTTAAAGATCATCTGCTCCGGTCGTACCGAATACAGCCAGCAGCAATGGCAGGAACATGTTGCAAAGTCGATTGACAACCATGCGCGGGACGACAGACAGGCGGATATTTTTCAGCGTTTTATCGGACGCATACAGTATTTTCGTGGTGATCTGTCAGTAACGGATACCTACGGAGGGCTGAAAAATGAGCTGCAGGGTGCAGCTTATCCAGCCAACTATATATTCTATATCGCGCTGCCGCCATCGACCTATGGCGGCATTGTGCAGTCACTTGGAGAGCACGGCATGCTCGATGAATCATCGGGTAGCTGGCGCCGGGTGGTGATTGAAAAACCCTTTGGTTCCAACCTGGAGAGTGCACAAAACCTGCAACGTAAAATCGCGCGTCATCTCAAGGAACACCAGACTTACCGGATTGATCACTACATGGGCAAGGCCATGGTGCAAAATGTACTGGTGTCGCGTTTTGCCAATCTCATGCTGGAGCCACTGTGGAATCGTAATTATATTGATCAGGTACAGATTACCCAGACGGAAAAAACCGGTGTTGGTACACGCGCCAATTTTTATGAACATACCGGGGCGTTACGCGATATGGTGCAAAGCCATCTCATGCAGATGATGGCGCTGGTCGCAATGGAAGCGCCGGTATCAATGGACAGTGATGACCTGCGTGATGAAAAGGTCAAGGTATTGAAATCGATTCGACCGATACATAGCGATGCGGTTTCTGCGCAGTCATATCGTGCGCAGTATGGACCCGGGCGTATTGATGACAAGTCGGTCCCGGGTTATCTGGACGAAGACGGTATCGACGAAGGCAGCGTTACTGAAACTTATGCGGCATTGAAACTCTATGTTGATAACTGGCGCTGGCACGGGGTGCCGTTTTACCTGCGTACCGGTAAGCGCATGGCAGAGGCAAGAACATCGGTAGCGATCAGCTTTAAGCAGCCACCGAAACATTTCTTTCGCAGTTCCCATATTGAACGACCGCCGCCAAACTGGCTAATTATGAGTATGTCTCCCGAGGAATCACTGAGGCTTGAGATTACTGTGAAAGAACCGGGTATGACGATGGAAACGCGGCAGATCAGCCTGGATGCCCCTTTTCGATGCGAACACCATGCAAAGACCCAGGCCTATGAGGGCCTGTTGCTTGACGTTATGGAAGGCGATAACTCGCTGTTCCTACGTTATGACGAGGTGGAATATGCCTGGCGGGTGGTTGATCCTGTACTGGGTGTGTGGGCCGCCGAGCGTGACTACATTGCGACTTACCCGGCAGGGCAATGGGAACCAGAAGAGGTGAACCGGATTTTTGATAATCCACATCATCAATGGCGTAGCGTGCTGGATCCGGAATCATCGCCGAGCAGTTGTTAGTGTGTGTAAAGACCGCTGCTGGTCGAGAGAACAGTGCAGGGTAGATATGAAAGCGTAGCAGCCTGTCGCTACTGCTCCGATATTCCTGATATAAATCAATCCATTATTAGGATTTAGTACTATCCTTACATTAAAAAGCATGCATAGGGATAGTATCAACATGAAACTGCCAAGATTCGATTTAGCCAAGGGGCCAAAATACAACAAGCTTGACTTCAAGCAGGAGCAGGATGAGCTACATGCAAGTCTGTTGGTAGCCCAGCGGGCCTGTCGTGCAGCGGGTATACCCATCGTCATCCTGGTTTCCGGAGTGGAGGGAGCTGGTAAAAGTGCGGTGGTCAATCGTCTGAGTAAGTGGCTGGACATGCGCAATGTTCGCGCGGTGTCGTACTGGCATGAAAGCGAAGATGAGCGCGTTCGTCCCAGGGACTGGCGCTTCTGGCGTGATCTGCCGGGTAAGGGTGAGATCTCGGTATTGTTCGGTTCCTGGTATACCCATCCTATTGTGAAGGCCGCAACCCAGATTAAAAAGACAAAAAAGATTGACGCCTATTTAAAGCAGGAATGTGGCCATATTAACCAGTTTGAACAGCTTCTTTCAGATGATGGCGTGGTGTTCATCAAGTTGTGGTTTCATATCTCCAAATCTGAGCAAGGCGCCCGAATAAAAGCCAAAAAGAAGGCTGGACACCTCATCACGCCTTACGAAAAAACACTTTCAAAATCTTATGATACCTTCGCCAAAATTTCGCATGAGGTGCTGGATCAGACAGACACGAAGATCGGCCACTGGCATGTGATTGATTCACAGGACAAGCGTAGCCGTGATTTGCGAGCAGGGCGCATACTACTTGAGCATATGCATACTGCTCTGGAAGAAGACTCACTGGAACCCGCTGCAGATACCAAGTTTGAATTTGCTGACCAGCAGCTGTTTCACCTGGATCTCGATAGTAGTCTGACTGAGAAACGCTATAACCAACTCCTTGATAAATATCAGGCGCGACTGGCGAAACTGCATTGGGCCGCATGGGAACAAAAGCGCTCTACCGTGCTGATGTTTGAAGGTTGGGATGCGGCAGGTAAGGGTGGTGCTATACGCCGTCTGACAGGTGCAATGGATGCCAGGTTATATCGTGTGATACCGGTCGCTGCGCCAACCGATGAGGAAAAGGCACATCATTATCTATGGCGATTCTGGCGGCAATTGCCACCGGATGGATATGTGTCCATATATGACCGGTCATGGTACGGGCGTGTTCTGGTTGAGCGCATTGAAGGTTTTGCCAGGGAAGACGAATGGCAAAGGGCCTATGACGAAATCAATGACTTTGAACAGCAACTGACCAATCATGGCGTCATCATCGCCAAGTTCTGGTTGCATATAAGTGCCGAAGAGCAATTGCGGCGCTTTAAAGAACGCGAAAAAATCGAACATAAAAAGCATAAGCTAACAGATGAGGACTGGCGCAATCGTGAACAATGGTCGGCATATGAACAGGCCGTGGATGATTTGCTGCTGAGAACCAGCAAGCCGAACGCACCGTGGTTTGCCGTTCCGGCTAATGACAAGTTGTACGCACGTATACAGGTGATCAAGGAGGTCTGTAAGCAACTGGAAAAAGCATTAAGTTAATCAGGATCAACAATGCCCTGTCTGATATCCATATAATGGATGTCAGACAGGCTATTCAGGGGTTTATGACATGGCAGATGTAAAGGAATTCATTAACTTGCTGAGCGAGTCCAAAGTGGAACTCGAGCGCCGGCTGTCAGCGATTGAGCGCGATGTGCGTAATGAAAGTAACCCGGTCTCCCCGGATTCGCAGGAGCAGTCTCTCGAGCGGGAAAACGATGAGGTGATCGATGCACTGGGAAATTCAGCGAGGCTGGAACTCGGCCTGATCAATAAGGCACTGGCAAGGATTGAGGCTGGTGAATACTTTGAATGTGAAGAATGTGGGGGCCCAATCAGTGAAGGTCGCCTGCGTTCGGTGCCCTATGCCAGCCTGTGCATGGAATGCGCAGAGGAACAGGAATATTTAAACAGGGAGAATAGTAATGTTGCATGAGAAGCATGATTTGCTCCACGAGTTGCCGGAGCATCGTGATCGTATCCATGAATTGAAGATGTCCAATGCGCAATTTGCAAAAATGTTTGATGAATATCACGATATCGACCATGAAATTCACCGTATTGAAACGGGCATAGAAAACACATCCGATGAATACCTGGAAGGCAAGAAAAAGAACCGTCTTTATCTGATAGACGAAATGTATAAAATGATCCGGGCAGAATGATTCTGTAATCCCCGATGTAAGTTAAGGATAAGGCTAGTAGGCCGCCATTGAGCAATGTTAGTATCGCTGCTCAAATCACAAAATACTTGTTGAATTAGTGTAAGGAGCTCACTCGATGCTGAATAAAATGTACACAAAAGTTAAAGCAGTTGTCGTTATATTGCCTTTATTGATGTTTCTGGGGGCCTCAGTTGCTCAGGCGTCAGAACAGGATATGATGATAGAACGTGCCAGCCCGTTGGGTTTTGAAGAAACGATCGTGAAACTTATAGAGAACGCAAAAGGGCTCGGCTGGAAGGTGCCAAAGAAATGGAAAAAGGATTTTCAGAAAAACCTCAAGCGTGTCGCCAAGGTTGATGTAGGACGTAATCTTGTTATCGAGATGTGTGAGCCTCACGCGGCCGCCAAATTGCTGGTTCACGATCAATACAAGAAGTTTCTTTCCATGATGCCCTGTTCGGTTGCCGTTTATGAGAAGTCAGATGGCAAGGTTTACCTTTCCATGATGAATATCCAGTTCATGGGGCAGATGTATAAAGGTAAGAAGGAAATTGAAGAAATGGTGACGAAATTGGGACCACAAATGGAACAGATGCTGGTTATGCAGTAGTTGTCGGCAGCCTGCCGACCATCAGGCCACGGCAGGTTTGTTATATGGAAGACTGGCTATTGATGCAGGGCTACCAGGCCAATATCCAGTCTTTCGCTTCCTTTTCCTGCCCGGGTTCAAAACGCTTGATGACAGGCTCCACAAACAGGCCGGCGATCGGGGCTAACAGTTTTTGCCAGGTATTGTCGCCAAGGATAGCGACGCGGTAGACATCCTCGTTCAGTTCCTGGATAAATCCAATATGTTCCATGAGGGCAGGAAAATCCTCCCAGCCTTCAAACTC
>JAPHTU010000121.1 GCA_026196145.1 Gammaproteobacteria bacterium | reverse complement strand
GCCGACTTCAAAGATAAGTGCTTCCTGACTCATAACATTCCATTGCCGTAAAGACGATCACGTAATTGTACACAAACTGTGGATTCAATATGTTTACCCCGGCGTAGACCGATACCAGGGGTGAATACGGATAGTGTTTTATAGCCCCGAATAATACTCGCGGCATTCAAGCTCACGGCCGCGCACCACCCGCTTGCCAACCAGTGGGCCACGGGTTTCGGTAACGACCGTATGCTGAGACTCATGATGATGTTCGTCGTAGTCATAGATCACTACCCAGTCATGAGTGCGCCCCAGGTCGTGCGCCCGGGCTGTGTTTGAATACAGCACGGTGAAATGCCAGCCCCGCATCGTGGTATGCAGTATTGGCAACCAGGCCTCGCCCTCGGGGTTGAAACGTCTCGGTGTGATTTTTGGCAGCTTGTCCTGTTCACTCTTTTGCCGGTATTCCTCATCCGCACTGAGCAGCAGGTCCACGGACGGTTCAACACTGTCCGTCGCAGGGCGATGGATACGGCGACCGAGCATATTCGCCAGTGATGCACGGATGGAAGTGGCTCGCCGATGACCGACGCCCGGTACCTTTTCCAGGCGCCCGTCGTGGGCTGCCAGCTCCAATGCCTCCAGTGTCTGCGCCTGCAGTTCGGTGTGTATCTGGTGAGCGAGCTTGGCGCCAATACCGGGTATGGTTTGAAACAATTTTTCCGGTTCCAGCGTACCGCGCAGGTTTTCCAGCCGGCTCGAACGACCGGTCTGCAGAATCTCCACTATGGAACGCGAGATACCCTTGCCGATATTGGGCAACGCTACCAGGCCATCGATACCTTCGCGATCAAACAGGGATTGCAGATCTTCCGCTAGCTGTTCGACCGTATCCGCCGCCCGGCGATAGGCATTGCAGCGAAAAGACTCGGCCCCCTGTTGCTCCAGCAGGTCACCGATCTCATACAACATCTCGGCGACTTCTTCGTTCAACTTGTTATGCATAATCAATAGCCGCTACGCACAGGTTTCATACGACGGTATTCCATACAGTCATCCTGCTGCTAGCGCTTACCACGGATGATCGCCTCGGGTTGTCGTTCAAGCGTTTCGGCCAACAAGCGCAGGGCGCGCGCGGCGCGTGCAATCTCCCGCAGGGCCTCGTTCAGGCCGTGGATCGTTGGTGATTTATCCTCGGCAAGCCGGCGCACTGCCTGGGCCGCCCCCGTCAATTCCTCACTGGCCCGGTTGATGGTGGTTACCGTGCCCGAGTCCGGCTTCACCAGTTCACCCACCCGTTCCGCCGCCAGCCCCATGCGTTGAATGGCATCATCGGCAGTGCTGATCGCCTGCTTCATCGCCGCAAGATTGGTCTGGACTTCATCCAGTATCGGCCCACCCCGGGTATCCAGCGTAGCAGCCAGCGATTCCAGGTGACGCAGTGTGGACTCAAGTCGCGTCGGCAGGTCCCGGTCTGCAGCCGAGGCCAGGATAGTCTGGGCCGATTCACTGATCGCAGCCACATCCGCAAGAAATTTTTCCATGGGAAAATTCTCCAGCCGACGGCTAAGTTCCTGTACCGTGGTCGGTATGGTCGGAATTTCACTAATCTTTGGGCGCAGTCCCAGAAGTTGCGCGGGCTTTTCGGGATGGAAATCCAGATCAACATAAAGCTGGCCCGTCAGCAGGCTCTTCATCCGCAACCGGGCGCGAAGTCCTCTGTCCACCAGTTCCTGGGTGACCGCGGGATCGCCCAGATCAACCTGCTCCCCCCCCTTTCCCTGCACCGCATTGGGATCAAGTTCGGCCCTGACGGGTACCATGAATTGCTGGCTGGATTCATTCAGCCCCAGCTGGATCTGCTTGACCGTTCCTACCTTGACCCCGAGAAAGACCACCGGCGCCCCGACCTGCAAGCCTTGCGCGGCACCATCAAAATACATCATGACTTCGCGCCGTTTCTCGAATAAATCACCCTCGGACAATAACAGCGTGGCTATCAATGCGAGACCAGTGGCACCAAGTATGAAGATACCGATCAGGGTTGGATTGGCCCGGCGGGTCATGCCGTCCCCCTGGAGAGAAAATGGCGAACCCTTTCATCACCTGACTCCAGTGCCTGTGCAGGGTTACCGGTCGCTACCATGGTGCGCGTATCCTCATCGAGGAAAATCGAATTGTCACCAATCGAGAGGATGCTGGCCAATTCATGGGAGATGACCACAAAGGTGGTGCCCAGGCTTTCACGCAATTCCAGGATGAGGTCATCGTGGCGGCGTGCAGTCAACGGAT
>JAPHTU010000241.1 GCA_026196145.1 Gammaproteobacteria bacterium | reverse complement strand
TTATCGACCAGCAATGTCTGTCCCTCGGGCGCCAGTCGTGCCAGCGTGATGCCAATAGGCCCATACCCGCAACCCAGATCCAGGCAATCGTCTGTCGGGTTGACCTGGATATGTTTAAGTAATAGCAGGGTACCCGCATCGATCTCACGTGGAGAGAACAGCCCCCAGGTGGTATTAAAATGCAAGGATTGACCTGCAAGCGTTGCAGAAAATTCAATATCCTGGCGTAGCCGATCCAGCGAAGAAGTCATCATATCGGGGTATTCAGATTATATTCAGGACGGGCTGGCAACCACGACGCGGTCACGACCACTTTTCTTGGCGCTATACAGGGCAACATCTGCCTTGTTTAAGGCGGTTTCCAGGTCCGGCACGCCCTGCGCGTCGATTTCACTGAGGCCGATGCTGAGCGTGACAGAAATACCCTCGGTATCCATTTGTTTGACCTTGTTGCGCAGCGTTTCACAGATGGGTTCAGCCTGTTGTTGTCCGACACCAGGCAGCAATATACAAAATTCCTCCCCCCCATAGCGAATGGTGACGGCATCCGCCGGTACGTTTTGTCGCAATGCCTGGCCGACATTAATCAATACCTTGTCACCACTCATATGGCCCCGGGTATCGTTGACCGATTTAAAGTGGTCGATATCGAGAATCATCACCGCCATGGGTAGGCTGTCTCGATTGGTGGCGAGGGATATCCCGTGTGTACTCAGATAGCGGCGATTAAACGTACCGGTTAAATTATCGGTCAGACTCAGTAGCTCCATCTGCTGCTTCTGGCGCTCCAGCGTCAGGTACTGCTGGCGAATCAGCACCAGTGATTTAATGCGGGCCACCAACACCTGCTCCACCGCCGGCTTGACGATATAATCGTTTGCGCCGGCGGTAAAAAATTCGACCTGCTGCTCTATGCCGTCATTGCCCGTCATGACCAGTACGGGTAGTTCCTGCGGGCTTTTCTGCAACTGTGTGCGGATGGCGGATAACAGGTCACCGCCGGTCATTTGATCTTCAAGATGAAAATCGGTAACGACGATATCAAATTGTTCGGCAGTATCTTCACTGTTTTGCAGCTCTTTGAGCAGGTTGAATGCTTCCTCGGCATTGGCAAGATGTACGACGTGCATACCCTGCTTTTGAAGCATATTGCGTATTACGGTGGCGACAGTGGGGCTGTCTTCAACCAGCAGTACACGATGCGCCGCACCGAAGGTTCGTTCCAGGTAGTTGGAGATAAAGCAAACCAACTCCCCGTGACCGCGGGTTTTATCGAAATAATCCGTGACACCGGCAGAAAATCCCTCGCGTAGCAGGCGTTCATCGGCATTGCCGGAAATGATGATGACAGGTATCAGGTGGGTTTTGCTGTCTTCACGGATTTTTCGGCAGAGCTCCAGGCCATCCATATCGGGCAACATCACGGATGTCGTTACCAGATCGTAATGCTGTTTTTCAAGGTGTTGCAGGGCTTCAGTGGCGGAGCCGCAGGCGTCACATTGAATCAGGGCCGCTGCGCGCTCAAAAGATCGGGTAATCATGGCGCGGGCCGATGGTGAACTGTCGACAATCAGAATGCGTGAACTGATATTAAAGCGGCCGGAAGGGCTGAGAAAGGCGGTATGTGAGTCGCTAATATGTTCCATGGCACGGTGTTATAGTTTGTAATTTTATGGATTGCCGGCACCTGATCGGCCAGGACCATAAAGATAGCATGTCAGACTTGCGATTACCTTGCCGCCTGTCCAAAATGCGATACTGATTATCATGCCGAGGTGGAGCATAAGATGGCAATAGAGGAGGGCAAGGCAGCCCCGTTATTTACGCTGAAGGACCCGCAGGGCAATAAGGTGGCCCTCAAGGACTTCAAGGGTCAGGATGTTATTGTGTATTTCTATCCCAAGGACGATACACCGGGATGCACCAAGGAGGCGTGTAACTTCCGCGATAACTGGCAAACCTTTCATTCTGCGGACGTCGTGGTGCTGGGAATATCCCCGGATGACGAGGCATCACACCAGAAGTTCATTTCAAAATATGATCTGCCATTGACCTTGCTGAGTGATCCGGGCAAGAAGGTAATGGAAAAATACGGCGCCTGGGGAGAAAAAATGATGTATGGCAAGAAAGTCATTGGTGTGATCCGCTCCACGGTCTGGGTCGGGCCGAATGGCAAGGTAATCAAGCATTGGCGCAAGGTGCCCAGGGCAGCCGATCACCCTGAAAAAATTCTGCAGGCCATGAAGCTGGGCTAATTAGCGGGTAATTGAAAACAACAGAGAAGAATGATGAAAAAACTGATCAAGATTATATTCGGGTTGCTGGTTGTCGTATTTGTCGTAATTATCGCGGCGGTGGTGATTCTGCCCATGGTTATCAGTCCGAATGATTACAAACCGCAGATTATTGAGGCGGTCAAGCAGCAGACCGGACGAGACCTGGTGATTGAAGGGGACATTGGCCTAAGTGTCTTTCCCAAAATCGGCCTGAATCTGGGTAATACCAGTCTGAGTAATGCAGCGGGATTCGGCGAACAGGCGTTTGCCAGTATGCAGGCCGTGAATATCCAGGTGGCATTAATGCCGCTGCTGGATAAAAAAGTGGAAATGGATGAAATTGTCCTGCAGGGGTTGTCGTTAAACCTGCAACGCAACAAGGCCGGTAAGACAAACTGGGATGACCTGGCGGGTAAGGCATCAGAAAAGCCAGCGAAGGACAAGACGGAAAAGCCGGCTAAGGCAAGCGGTGCACAGGAACTGGAATCACTGGTGATCGGTGGGGTGCGTATCGAAGATGCCAACATTCTCTGGCAGGACGATCAGCAGGGGCAACGCTACGAGATCAAGGCATTTAACCTGGTTAGCGGACCGTTGGCTGAGGGGGAACCGGTCGATATTGAAATGAAGACCCGCTTTTTAAGTGCAACACCCAAGGTTGATGGTCAATTACAGCTGACGGCCGTGGTGCAGGCAGATCCGGATGGTAGCCGATTCACGCTGACTGACCTGAAATTTTCACTGGATGCAAAGGGCGATACCCTGCCGGGTGGTAAGGCACAGCTATCGCTATCGGCCAGTCAATTCCTGTTAAGCCTGAAGGAACAGACAATGGCCCTGAGTGAGTTAAACGTGCAGGCGCTGGGTCTGGATATCAAGGGCGCGATGAACGGCAAGGCTATCATGGCGGACAATCCGCAGTTTACTGGCAAGCTGGCGATCGCCGAGTTTAATGCGCGCGAGTTAATCAAGGCACTGGGTCAGGCGGAGCCCGATATGGCGGACGCCAAGGCGTTGACCAGGGTAAGTGCCTCATTTGATCTGGCAGCCACCTCGAGCAGTGCGCGGTTACAGAACCTGGTGGCGACAATGGACGATACCAAGCTGACCGGCGTATTCGCGCTAACTGATTTTGCCAGCCAGGCAATGACATTTGATTTGAATGTTGACCAGATTGACCTGGATCGTTATATGCCTGCCGGTGGTCAGCCAACAGAACAGGCGCCGAGCAAGAAGGCGGCAACCTCAACAGCTTCCGCTGCGGAGGCACCCTTGTTTCCGGTAGAAACACTGCGCAAGCTTAATGCAAACGGAACAGCCCGAATCGGCCTGCTCAAGCATATGAATCTGAAGGTTAATGATATCGTCGTCAAGGTGAAGGCGAATGGTGGCAAGGTGAACGTGAAACCCAACGCCTCGTTATACCAGGGAAAATTTGACGGCGATGTCAATATTGATGCCAGCCGTCAGACGCCAACACTGAAGGTCAACTCCAATCTGCAGGGTGTACAGATTGAACCACTGTTAAAGGACCTGCAGGGTGAGGCAAAACTGGCGGGTACGACCAATGCAAAGCTGAATATTTCCGCTGTTGGTAATAGTCAGTCTGCGGTGAAAAAGACACTCAATGGAAACGCCAACTTTTCTTTCAAGGACGGTGCCCTGGTGGGTGTCAACATTGCCAAGGTGATTCGTGAAGGTATGGCCAAGTTCCAGGGCAAGCCTGCCCCCACTACCAATGAACCGGAAAAAACCGATTTTTCCAGCTTGACTGGCACGGCAAAAATTACCGACGGTGTGGTGAATAACCAGGACTTTAATATGCAATCCCCTCTGCTGCGCGTGACGGGCGCCGGCAAGGCCGACCTAGTAAAGGAAAACCTGGATTACCTGCTTAAAGCTTCCATCGTCGGGTCTCTTCAGGGACAGGGAGGCGCCGACCTGGAAAAACTGAAAGGCGTGACAATTCCGGTGCGGGTTAGCGGGCCATTTTCCAAGCCTTCCTATAAGCCGGATCTGTCTGCCGCGCTGTCTGATACGGTGAAGCAAAAGGCCGAGGAAAAGGTGGAAGAGAAGAAGCAGGAGGTCCAGCAGAAGCTGGAGGACAAGTTGAAGAGCAAGCTCAAGGGGTTGTTCTGATTCGATTAGCCGCTGCGCGATTTTGCGTTGTCACATTGTTGTGGTCAGGTGTTTTAAACAGCGCTTATTCTGTCACGCTTGAAAAGGTTAGCGCCAGCCGATCCGGGAATCGATATAGCGTTGAGCTGGTGCTGGTGGCGGATATTCCCGAGGCGTTCGCCCGGGAGATTCTGGAAGACCCCGATCGTGTGGTTAAGGTTAACAGGGAACTGCTTACGGTAGAGCACTTGAATAGCGGGGAGCCCGGCGTACGGCGGTTTCGGGATCATACACGGGCTTGTGTGCTGCTCTTT
>JAPHTU010000227.1 GCA_026196145.1 Gammaproteobacteria bacterium | reverse complement strand
GAACTGGCCGCACAGGTGGCCGAAAGTGTAGATACCTATGGTAGGCACCTGCCACTGAAATCTACCGTGGTTTTTGGTGGCGTCAGTATCAATCCACAGAAACAGAAGCTGATAAAAGGGGTGGATATCCTGGTTGCAACACCCGGGCGATTACTGGATCACGTTGGCCAGAGATCAGTCGATCTGTCAAAGGTCGACATACTGGTGCTCGATGAAGCCGATCGCATGCTCGACATGGGTTTTATTCACGACATCCGCAAGGTACTCGCGCTGGTGCCCAAACAGAAGCAGACCCTGTTATTCTCGGCCACCTTCTCTAATGACATCAAGAAACTGGCCAACACACTGCTCAAATCACCTGCCCTGGTAGAAGTCGCAAAACGCAATGCAGCAACGGAAACGGTCACCCAGGTCATTCATCCAGTTGACAAAGAGCGCAAACGTGAGTTGCTTTCCCACCTGATTGGCTCGAACAACTGGCGACAGGTACTGGTATTTACTCGCACCAAGCATGGTGCCAACCGTCTTTCCAAGCAGCTTGTCGGCGATGGCATAACCGCTGCCGCTATTCATGGCAACAAGAGCCAGGGGGCGCGTACAAAAGCCCTGGCGGATTTTAAATCCAACAAAATCAGAGTGCTGGTGGCAACAGATATCGCTGCGCGCGGAATCGACATTGACCAGTTACCCCATGTGGTTAACTTTGAATTACCGCATGTTGCCGAAGATTATGTGCACCGTATTGGACGCACGGGCCGCGCGGGTAATGAAGGCGAAGCCATGTCGCTGGTCTGTATTGATGAACTGAAGTTACTGAAGGATATTGAGCGACTCATTAAGCGTGAGATACCCAAAGACATTATCGAGGGATACACCCCCGACCCTTCCATCAAGGCGGAACCTATTACCCGGGGACATGGCCAGCAGCAGCGATCGAACCGAAATAAATCCGGCGGCAAAAATACATCGCCCCGTAATGGCCCACAACGTTCAACATACAAGGGTAATTCCAACAACCAGAATCGTCCCCAAAACAGTTCAAGGAATCGGGCGGGGAACCGATCCGGTAATCGATAACCATATCGAGCCGGAAATTTCATCTTTAACCGTACCAATAATTATTTTCTATCCGGAATAAAGCAATGCTAGCAACCGCAAACATCACCATACAATTTGGCGCCAAGCCACTGTTTGAGGACGTATCCGTCAAATTTGGCGATGGTAATCGTTACGGCCTGATCGGTGCCAATGGCTGTGGTAAATCTACCTTCATGAAAATCCTGGGCAATGACCTGGAGCCAACCGCCGGTAATGTTTCAAAAGACCCGCACGAACGTATTGGTAAACTGAAACAGGACCAGTTTGCTTACGAGCAATACAGTGTGATTGATACGGTCATCATGGGGCATGAAGAACTATGGGCAGTCAAATCGGAAAAAGATGCCATTTATGCCAACCCGGAAATGACCGAGGAAGACGGTATGCGCGCTGCCGAACTTGAATCTGAATTCGCCGAAATGGATGGCTACACCGCCGAGGCACGTGCAGGCGAATTACTGTTAGGCGTAGGCATACCCACCGAGCAACATTATGGCCCGATGAGTGAAGTCGCGCCCGGCTGGAAACTACGCGTATTGCTGGCGCAGGTATTGTTCTCTGACCCGGATATCATGTTGCTGGACGAACCCACCAACAACCTAGACATTAATGCCATTCGCTGGCTCGAGGGCGTATTAAACGAACGTAACTGCAACATGATCATCATTTCTCATGATCGTCATTTTCTCAATAGCGTGTGCACGCACATGGCCGATCTTGATTACGGTGAGTTGCGCGTATATCCCGGCAACTATGATGAATACATGATCGCCTCGACACAGGCTACCGAACGCCTGCAGGCGGATAATGCCAAGAAGAAGGCACAGATCGCGGAACTCAAGGCCTTTGTCAGCCGCTTCTCGGCAAACGCCTCAAAATCCAAGCAGGCAACTTCCCGTGCCAAGCAAATCGATAAAATACAACTGACTGAAGTCAAACCATCCAGTCGACAAAGCCCCTATATCCGTTTTGAACAGGACAAGAAGCTGCATCGACTGGCGCTGGAAGTAGAAGGTCTGGGCAAGAGTTTTGATGAAGAAGTCTTTTCCAATCTCAACCTTAGCGTGGAGGTGGGCGAACGCATTGCCGTGATCGGCCAGAACGGTATCGGTAAATCGACTCTGTTAAAATGCCTGGTTGGAGATCTTGAGCCCAATGCAGGCGCCGTGAAATGGTCTGAAAATTCTGCACTTGGTTATTACGCACAGGACCATGCCGCCGACTTTGAGGAAGATAAAACCCTGTTCGACTGGATGGGAAAATGGGCCCAGGAAGGTGATGACGAGCAGGTAATTCGTGGCACCCTGGGACGCCTGTTATTCTCCAACGACGAAACCAAAAAGTCCGTCAAGGTGATTTCCGGTGGTGAGCAGGGCCGCATGTTGTTTGGCAAGATCATGCTACAGCGCCCCAATATCATGTTACTGGACGAACCGACCAACCACCTGGACATGGAATCGATTGAATCACTTAACCTGGCCCTGGAAAATTATCCCGGCACCCTGATCTTCGTCAGTCATGACCGTGAATTTGTATCATCAATCGCGACTCGCATTATCGAACTGACGCCTACGGCAATTGTCGATTTTCATGGCAACTATGAAGAATACCTGCAAAGCCAGGCAGGTAGTGATCTCAAGAAGGCAGGCTAATCAGGGCCTGCTAAAACTTAATGCTTCTGATCAGACAGGAAGTCACGCATCAGGGCATAGTATTGCGGATTGGATGAAATCGTATTGTGACCATCGTCGGGCAATACGTGCTTGACGACCTGGGCAGCTGGAAAAGCAGCTGCCAGCTTATGCCCATGAGGCGCACCCACCACACGGTCATTGTTTGCAATCAGGACCAGCGTTTTGGCTTTGATATCCGCTACCCTGCTGATTGAATCGTATTTATCCCTCAGCATGACAGAGACCGGGTACACCGGGTAGTGCCATGCCGCTACATTGACCAGGCTGTCAAACGGTGTAACCAGCACCAGCCTGCTGACATCCCGCTTTGAGGCAATGTAAGTTGCAATACCGCTACCCAGGCTGCGACCAATTATCGAAACGTCTGGATGCCCTGCGCTGGCCATATCGAACAGCGCCAACCCGTCTGCATACAACGCCTCTTCTCCCGGTTCCCCGCTACTACCGCCATAGCCACGGTAATTCATCATATATATCGTGTAATCCGGGAACACCTGCCGGAAGGCATGTGCGTTATAGGCAACCGCCTCGGCATTACCACCAAAATAAAGTAATGCCTTTTGCTGACCTTCGTTGAGTACATTTATCCTGATCGATTCACCTGTCTGTTGCATCAGCCGTGTTGATACACCCTGCACATTGATATCGGGTGTCGGGTAATAGATATAGTTCTTCTGATTAACAGTCAGCAGTATGCCAAGACCAACATAGACCATGGAAAAGATGAGCAACAAACGCCGAAGCGTATGGCGCATTATCCTTTGCAAATGACTGGTGATACGGTCCGGACGTGGCAAGACTGGCTACTCCTGTATTGGCTCGATCATAAGTGGTCATGATAACGCACGAAACAGCCCATGCGGATAACACGCTCAGTCATTGTCGGACACAGACCATGCGCATACTATATACCCATCTCCCGTCACCGGAACAAACACGATGAACAAAACCATTGTCTTCCTGCTGCTTGCATTGTTCACAACATCCCTGTTTGCCGTCGACAAATCCTTAATAACAAAGGAAAAGTACCGCACGCCTTTCGAACTGTACCTGGATGCACAGGAAGCCTACGACATGAAAATGGCTGACCCTGATAAGGTCCTGTTGCTGGATGTCAGGAGCCAGGCAGAGATCCGCTACACCGGCATAGCCGATATTATTGACGCCAACATACCCTACCGTTTTGATACCACGGCCTGGAAAACAAAGAAGGACAAGGTGCACGGCACATTCAAAAGACCCAGAAACCCCGACTTTGCCGTTGCCGTTGAGAACGTTATCAAGAGCAGAAACCTGACCAAAGACAGCCCTGTAATCATTATGTGTACATCAGGTGGCCGCGCACCTTTTGCAGCCAGGATATTACACAAGGCGGGATTCACCAACGTCTATACACAGATAGAAGGCTTCGAAGGCCCTCGTGAAAAATCAGGGCCAGATAAGGGAAAACGTGTCGTAAAAGGCTGGAAACTGGCCGGACTGCCATGGAGCTACAAGCTGGTTACCGAGAAGATGTACTTCAACTTTGATCCCAAACACAAGGAAAAATAGTCACCCCGTACCTGCCGCTTATGCCAACCAGGCCCGTCGGATTTCATCATAGTGCTGTTGGAACCACTGTACGGCGATGACAGGCATGGCCGAATCAATACGGCCATTCCCTAGCCATTCAAATGCTGTCAGTGGTGAAACCACGTGCACACGGATATCTTCTCCTTCATGGTCCAGTCCATGTATGCCACCCACGCTCTCTGTACTGGTACGGGCCAGGTACAGATAAATCCGCTCGGTACTCATACCCGGTGAAGAATAATATCGCATCATTTGCCACAGCTCGGTTACCCGGCAGTCTGCCTCCTCCCTGCATTCACGACGGGCCACATCTTCAGGGGTTTCACCCGAATCCTGATAGCCGGCAATAACCTCGGTTACCCAGGGTCCACCCTCACGATCTTTCGATCCAATCCGGAACTGCTCTATCAATACCAGTTCGTCGCGGACCGGGTCGTAGGGTAATACTGCCGATACATCACCATGCGAAAGCAATTCACGTCGCAGAACCGGGCTCTCACCACCGGCGTATAACTCATGCTTTAGATCAATAGCCTGTAGCTCAAGGAAGCCATTATAAAGCGTGGTTTGTTTAACTGCTGTCCAGCGCATATCGCCACCCCTGTGCTGTGTGTTGCGGAATCTTCAATATACTGACGGGCAGCAACCCAGTCATCTGTTTTATGCGGGGAATACTGATGCCCTGATTATTCTGGCGAGGTAAGCTCTCTTGCCAGCATGTCCCATTCCTCTTGCAAGCTCATACCCTGGGGAAACTTTGACCCCGCCTGCCCATGCCAGTAGCGTGAATTCCAGTTATCGCCTTCTTTGCGATGCAGGTAGGCGTGGACACGTGCCGCCATGGAATCATGCAGGGACTGCACAATTTCATGTGCCCTGTGCCAGTCATCATTGGCGTCATACCATAGTGCCTGAAGACAGGGGCTGATATCGACAGGACATCGATGCTGGCTGAGACTGTTGTGAAACGCCTGGTAATCCATCATCTCATTGTCTACTAGTCAAAATCAGACATGTCATCCGAATAGTCCTCGCCGGAATAATCATCACCCGCATCATAACCATCGCTGTCATGAAACTGGTCAGAAGTCCCCACCAGCATGGCCGCCGCTACAGTACCTGCATCAAGCTTGCCATCAGACTTTTTCTGTTTACCTGCATGCTTTACAGGTGGTGTCTTGTCATCAAACGCGATCAGAACGAAAACGATAACCGCACCCAACACCGCCATGATGCCGAATAAACCGGCTGCGATATAACCGACAGTACTATTTTCCGTACTTACCCACCAGGACAGGCCACCGAATATACCTGCATTGACAGCTGCACCCAGCAGGCCGGCAAGCCAACGGAAGATCTTTTTCATCAAGGCAACCATATACAGAATATAGCAGCACCAAATACCTTAATACGACCATCCTATGCAATACAGGTATGCAGATCGACCTTTACAATGACAAGATAGTCAAGGAAGATCAAAACCTGCTTGCAGGCCACGTTTATACACACCCCTTTACCCACAGTCACAGCAACAATATTTCAGACCATGTCAAAACGATCGCTTATCACATTTCTCATTCCAACGATCATCGTCGCGAGCCTGGCAGGTG
>JAPHTU010000104.1 GCA_026196145.1 Gammaproteobacteria bacterium | reverse complement strand
GGTTGCGCGAAACTTTTTTCTGACCAAGGAGAAGACCTATGAACGCAAGATCAAGGAAATCCTGCTTGCGCTGAAGATAGAACGCTCTTTAGGTAAAGAAGAAATCCTCGAGCTCTATCTGAACAAGATCTATCTTGGCAAGCGTGCCTACGGGGTTGGGGCTGCTGCAGAGGTCTATTATGGCACGACGCTGGATAAGCTGAGTATCGCACAGGTGGCTATGATTGCCGGGCTCCCCAAGGCACCTTCCAGGTTTAACCCGATAGCAGACCCGGCACGTGCCACCATCCGGCGTAATTATGTTCTTGACCGTATGCTTCAGCTGGAATTTATTGACAGTGCAACCCATGAAGCAGAAAAAAGTGCGTCAATAACTGCCCAGGTCTACGCGCCCGTGGTAACGGTTGAGGCGCCCCATATAGCAGAGATGGTGCGTGCCCAGATGGTGGAGGCATTCGGGGAGGCGGCATACACGGATGGTTATGATGTAATTACGACAATGGATCGGGATGGTCAGTCCACTGCGAATAGTGCATTGAGGCAGGCGCTTGAGGACTACGATCGGCGACACGGTTATCGTGGCCCTGTGGCGCAATTGCAGGACATCAATAGCATGTCCATTAATGAGATGGATGTCACGCTGGCCGGTTATCCATCCGTTGCAGCGCTTACGCCAGGTATCGTTGTACAGGCAGAGGAGAAGCGGGCACGGGTCTATTTGGGCGATGGGCTTACGGTCGAACTGGAACTGGAGGCTGTCAGCTGGGCAAGACCCTACATCGATGAAAACCGGCGTGGCGATAAACCTGCCCGGGTAGGTGACGTGGTGGCGCCGGGCGATGTCGTATACGTTCGGCGTACCGTTGATGATAAATGGCAGTTATCACAGGTTCCCAAGGTCTCCGGGGCCTTGATTGCACTGAACCCGAAAGACGGTGCCATCTTGAGTCTGGTTGGCAGCTATGATTTTTACCATAGCAAGTTCAACCGTGCAGTGCAGTCGAGAAGGCAGCCTGGATCAGGCTTCAAGCCGGTTTTATATACTGCAGGTCTGGAGTCCGGTTTTACCCCTGCGACAACGATCAATGATGCGCCTATCGTGTTTGAAGACGACTCCATGCAGGGTGGCTCATGGCGACCTGAGAATTACAGCAGCAAGTTTTTCGGTCCTACCCGGCTTCGTGAGGCGTTGTATAAATCCAGAAACCTGGTGTCTGTTCGCTTGCTCGATGCCATCGGTGTGCCAGTAGCCCGCGCCATGGCACAAAGATTTGGCTTTCCCCTTGAAGAGGTGCCGAATAATCTGACTATTGCACTGGGTAGTGGTACGACGGTGCCGTTACGTATGTCAGCTGCATATGCCGTATTTTCCAATGGTGGCTTCCGGGTGAAGCCTTACCTGATAGACGAAGTAAGGACAATTGGCGGTCGCCTGGTGCTTAAGGCAAACCCCGCTGTAGTGTGCCACTCATGTCGGTCTGTAGCCGAGGTGAATACACAGCCCGCCGCAAACACGGAGTTGATTGAACCAATGAGCCGGTATCTCAGGGGAGAGGATTTCGATGCGGACTTTGAAGGGCCGCAGCAGGTGCGGCTGGCAGAAAGGATCATATCTCCCCAGGTTCATTACCAGATTACCTCTATCCTCAGGGACGTGGTTAAAAGAGGTACCGGCCGTAAGGCAATGAAGCTGGGCCGAACTGATTTGGCGGGGAAAACCGGCACTACGAATGAGCAACGTGATGCCTGGTTCAACGGATTTAACCCGGAGCTGGTGGTAACTGCATGGGTTGGCTTTGATGAGCTAACCCCGTTGGGCAGGAGGGAAACCGGTGGGCGTGCCGCATTGCCAATGTGGATAAGCTATATGGATAAGGAGCTAAAGGGTAAACCCCAACCTGGGCTGGTACAGCCAGACGGCATGGTCACGATAAAAATTAATGCGGCTACCGGCCTTGCGTTGGGGCCAGGGCAGCAAGGTGGGATATTTGAAACATTCAGGAAAGAGCTGGTCCCAGTCGCCGCCACAGATGAATCAGCGAACATAGTAAATACTCCCCAGGCCCAATCGTCGAATGAGGCCGATATCAGGGAGAACCTGTTTTAACGGTCGTTTGCCGGCTTGAAGACACGCTCTGTTGGGCCGGTATAGAGCTGGCGGGGACGGCCGATACGTAAATTCGGGTCCGAGATCATTTCTATCCAGTGAGCAATCCAGCCTGTCGTGCGGGCGATGGCAAACATAACCGTAAACATATTGGTGGGGATGCCTAGTGCCCGGTAGATAATGCCGGAGTAGAAATCTACATTGGGATATAGTTTGCGTTCCACAAAATATTCGTCCTGCAGCGCAATCTCTTCCAGTTTCATGGCAAGTTCCAGTTCGAGTTGCAGTTGTGCGTCACCATGATCACCCAGCTTTGCCAGAACCTCGTGACAGGTCTTGCGAATAATGGTCGCACGCGGGTCATGGTTCTTGTAGACACGGTGGCCGAATCCCATCAGTCGAAACGGGTCATCCTTGTCTTTTGCGCGGTCTATATATTTCGGTATGTTCCTGACCGAGCCAATTTCGGTCAGCATGTTGAGCACGGCCTCGTTTGCGCCGCCATGTGCCGGGCCCCATAAGGAGGCAATACCAGCCGCTACGGCCGCAAAGGGATTCGTGCCTGAACTGCCAACCAGTCTTACAGTCGAGGTGCTGGCATTTTGCTCATGATCAGCATGCAGAATGAACAATAGATCAATGGCCTTGGCCATAATTGGATCGGGTTCATAGTCGGCAGTAGGCTGAGCAAACATCATGCGCAGGAAGTTGGATGAATAGTCCAGGTCATTGCGTGGGTAGACAAAAGGTTCACCACGCAGGCGTCTGAAACAGGCGGCAGCAATAGTCGGTAGTTTCGCAATCAGGCGGACTGCTGCCAGATCACGATCAAACGGATCGTGTATATCGATTTCATCGTGATAGAAGGCTGAGAGAGATCCAACCACACCCGTCATAACAGCCATTGGGTGTGAATCGTGGTAAAAGCTCGAAAAAAGGTCTTTCAGATTTTCATTGATCAGGGTGTGATGAGTGATGTGATCCTCGAAGCCGGTCAACTCACTGGCATCAGGCAGGTCGCCGTAAAGCAATAAAAAGGCGACTTCAAGAAATGTGCAATTTTCGGCCAGGTCCTCTATATCATAGCCTCGATATCGCAGTATGCCCTTGTCGCCGTCGATATAGGTAATGGTGCTCTGGCAACTTGCCGTTGACATAAATCCCGGGTCATAGGTGAAGTAGCCGAGTTCACTGTAAAGTGAAGAAATATTGATTGTTGCCGGGCCTTCACTCCCTTCCATCAGGGGGAATTCAGCCTCGGTATCACCATCAATAATTTTTATTGTTTTATTGCTCATGATCCACTCCTTTAACCCTCTCCACAAGGTATTAGCATATATTTATTAAGGTTTTGTAGATGCCAATGCTGTCATTCTAGCAGGTTGTTGGCCAAGTCTCAGGTGGCTATGAGAGGGGGCTGCAATCACTACGGCAGAATTTTGAGCGCCCAGCCTCACTCGATTGCTTTAAAAAGCTCGCCGGGTAAGGGCTCGCCATCAGGGTAGTCAGCATTGAGTAGCCTGATTTGTGATTCGGCCAGATGGTTGAGACCGGACCTTTTGGCAAGCTGGCTATAGCTTTGGTTGCTATATGTCCTTACAACCAGTTTTCTGGCATTGGCATGCTGTTTTTCATCCTCCTTTAGAGGGCGAAAGCTATGGCCTGATTTGAGGTACAGGCTGTCATACAGGTAGGGACGTTTCGGCTCTTTGGCAACACCGGCAATTACATAGGCCCGGTTACCGTAAAAGAGTACGATGACTCTTGCCTGTCGCCTGCCGAAATCGGAATCCGCCAAAGCAATTGTGGTATAGCCTTGCAGTCCGTTGTGATCAAAGGATTCTCCGGATTTCAGGTTGTTCATACCCAGTCTATCCTTAATAAATTGTCTTGCAGAGATTTTACGGTTTCTATCCTGGACGGTGAGTACCATCAGGCCATCGTTATTTGGCGATGCTGCAATAAGCCGGTCAGGCCGGTTCTTAATGTGCCAGCCGGGTGGAAGTTCGAGAGTAAAACCCAGTTCCTGGTGATAAAATCGCTGCCCCCGGATGACGCCTTCGCTAGAGCTGTTGCCGAAGGTTATGCCGTCAATCATTTCCAGATAGGTGTTTTTATCGCTTTGAGGTTTGCCGTTGCCTGGTTTGATAGCCTTACTGGCCTTGATAATGGATTTCAGGCGTTTGTCATTGTCCGGGTGCGTGGAGAACAGGCCGTGGTAGGTCCGCGGCTCCCTGTTTTCCAGTATCGCGAGTTCGCTTTCAAATTCTTCCTGCTTTTTTAGCACGCGGATAACATTAAACATGGCATCCGGGCTATAGCCTGTGCGGGCAAGATACTGCGCGCCGAGTCGATCGGCCTCCAGCTCGTGTTCACGGCCATATCCCCGTACCAGCGCTGTTCCCAGGATATTGGCGATATCGCCCGCACCTTGAACCCCTGATTGTGAAGCCAGGATTGCCCCGGCAATGCCGGTCAGGGTGGAGGTGCTGTGCTGACGTACCGCATGCCGGGCGGTGACGTGACCGATTTCATGGCCGAGCACGGCAGCGAGTTCATCTTCCGAGTTCAGGTATGCCAGAATGCCGCGTGTCACATAAATATAACCGCCAGGCAACGCAAAGGCATTGACCCGGGGGGAGTCCAGGATAGTAAATCGATAGAACAAGTCAGCACGATGACTGTTTTTCGCTACACGTTCGCCAATATTTTGTACATATGTGGCCAGTTTCGCGTCTTTGTATTCCCCGTATTCCCTCAGGATCTCTGCATGGGTGGCCCGGCCAATGGAGAGCTCCTGGTCTTCGCTCATGAGGACGAGATCCTGCTCACCCGTCACCGGATTGACCGAGCATCCGGTAATGGCAAGGATGCTGAGTAAGCACAATAGCCGAACAGTGGCGGCAGAATTAAATTGATTAATCATGTCGATGAATAACAGAGGGGTGGTGTACGCGTAGTCGTTGCTGGCCTTTTACAGTATATATCCAGCCACTGGTTTCAATGGTTTTATTGAGTAAAGATGACGGATGTTCGGTAAAATAATCAAGATCTTTTCGGGCGATTCTAATAGCTAGTTTATCGCCCATGTTTAGCCAGAGATTATATTTACCTTCACCAATACGCGTTATTTTGCCATGAACATGCTGGAAACCGTTTTCAACGGTCTTTATCTTGTCAATATCATGAACTATGTGATTGCCTGTCTTCCATAGATTACGTTTATTTTTTCTGGCCGCCTGTTGAGCCTTTGCGTAGCAGTCGTTAAACATAAGGTTAGGGGTAATGGCAATATGCGAGCCAAGGCCACTGGCCAGCAGCAGTTCAGTCAGGTTGGACTGGTCCGGCAGAATGACATGGGCAAGCGTTCTGCCATAGTGATCCTTGCGATCTGTGCCGTAGATGAGCCCCACCCGCCCGTTTGCTCGCTCAACCAGGATTTTGGTAAATAACATGGCGTCCCGGGCAAACGGATCGGCGGGCCGCCCATCCCTGGCCAACTCAGGTGTGTTGACACCAATCAGGCGGATCTTTCTATGATCACTTAATTGAAGGCTGTCGCCATCGTGGACATGCTTGACTTGTTGCCAGTCCAGAGACTTTTGTGTACTGCAATTGCCCGAGACAGATGCAGGCAAAACCAAAAAGAAAAGGGCGCCAAATATTGACGCCCTTTTCGGGAATAAACACCGCATTTCGGGATTATTTCATACCGTATTTCTTGTTGAAGCGGTCTACACGTCCAGCGGTATCCAGCATCTTCTGTTTACCGGTATAAAAAGGGTGGCACTGCGAGCAAACCTCCACACTCAGATCTTCGCCCAGTGTTGAACGCGTCTTGAAGCTTTCGCCGCAGCTGCAGGAAACAGTGATTTCTGTATAAGCGGGATGAATGTTTGGTTTCATGTCTATGTTAAGCCGGATGTTATCCGTCCAAGGCCAAAAAGGGCGCGTATCGTACCCATGTTTGACAGGTCTGACAAGCGTCTTTTTTGCGATTTTAAGTTATCCACATTTTCTGTGGATAACTTTGTGCATTAAATCAGGATTAAGTGATTTCAAAGCCTGTTTATTGGAAGACCATTAGATTGTACAAAATATAATCATAATTAATTATTGTTTATAATCAATAAGATAGAGAGAATTTCTAAGTAATAAGTTTGTAGTAATGCGCGTATTCATTTATATATTCGCAAAAAGCGTGAGTCTGTGAATAAACGCTCAATCAACCCTCTACAAAACAGTAACTTATGTTGTTTTTGTAGGTAGACAAGCGATAAAAATCTCGTTGAGATAGCGGAATCCTTCAACACTGGCTCGACAGCTCAGATCCTCCAGCTCAATCAGGCCCTGTTCAATAGGTATAGTGAGTGCATTTTTCAGTGCATCGGGGGTTGTTCCGATCGTTTCCTGCATGTGCTGCAATGAGAAGCCTTCAACCAGTCTGAGCTGGTTGAGAAGAAATTCGAATAATAACTCATCAGCCGGGATTGGCTTATGTTGCTGATAAACAGCGTCTGTCCCTGTCCGCTGAATGTAGTCATTCGGGTGTTTGAATCTGGCGTAACGGACGGGATCCGGGTGGCTGAGCTTGCCGTGGGCGCCGGCACCCACGCCCAGATAGTCACCAAATTGCCAGTAATTCAGGTTGTGCTGGCATTCGTGGCCCTGTTTCGAGTAGGCAGAAACTTCATAGCGCCTATAACCATGGGTCGACAGTGTCTTGATGCCGGCCTCTTGCATTTCATGACAGGTATCGTCATTCGGCAGGCTTGGTGGTTGAGCCGCAAAGCGGGTATTGGGCTCGAGCGTCAACTGATACCAGGACAGGTGTTCGGGGTTTAGTGAAATTGCGGCCTCAAGGTCGTCCATTCCATGTTCTAAGGTTTGTTGGGGCAGGCCAAACATCAAATCAATATTGATGTTGTTGAAACCGGCTTGCCGTGCCATTTCATAGGCCTGCAGCGATTCCTCTGCTGTGTGAATACGCCCCAGGCGTTCAAGCATGTCATTGTCCAGGCTCTGCAGGCCGAGTGATAGCCGGTTGACCCCTGCCTGGCGGTAGGCGTCAAAATGACCTGCCTCGGCGGTGCCTGGGTTGGCCTCCAGCGTTATCTCGATATCATTCGTCAGGTCAAACTCATGTCTGACTATTTCAAGCACCGAGCTGATAGCCTGTCCGGAAAACAGGCTGGGGGTGCCGCCGCCGAAGAAAATACTACCGATATTTCGGTTCTTTATCCGCGCTGCCTCGAAGGTGAGATCAGCCTCGATGGCCTTTACGTATTCGGCTTCTGGCAGGCCGCCCTTGATGGCGTGGGAATTGAAGTCACAGTAGGGGCATTTCTGCACACACCAGGGCAGGTGGATATAAAGGCCAGCGGGATTAGCGGGCATCTATGTAGCGCCAGCGGGCACTAAAATGCCTTTAACGAATGCGATTAAAGGTAATCCTGCTTGCATCGAAGGTCTTACAGGTTCTTTAGGTGTTCAACCAGGCAACGTATTGCCTGACCCCGGTGACTCATGGCATTCTTTTCTTCGCTACTGAGTTGGGCCGAAGTGCAGCCTTTCTCCGGCACATAGAAAATTGGATCGTAGCCAAAACCGTTTTCACCCTGCGGCTCGTGAAGCAGACGGCCCTCCCAACTGCCCTGGCAAATAATAGGTGTGGGGTCTTCTGCGTGGCGTACGTATACCATGAGACAGATAAATCGGGCGGTGCGATCAGCCTCGTCTACATCCCGCATATTTTCCAGCAGGAAATTCAGATTTTGCTCATCTGATGCGCCGACGCCGGCGTAACGTGCAGAGTAGATACCGGGCGCTCCATCAAGTGCATCTACCGCGATGCCTGAGTCATCTGCAATGGCGGGCAGGCCTGTGTGCCTGGCGGCACTGCGTGCCTTGATCAGGGCGTTTTCGACAAAACCCAGGCCATCTTCGATGGCCTCCGGCGCGTCAAACTCGGACTGTGGTGAAATCTTGTAGTCGGCGTCCGCGAGTAATTGCTGTAATTCACGTACCTTGCCGGGGTTGCCGGTCGCCAATACGATGTGATGTGTCATGAGGACAGTGCCTCCTGCTGGATGGCCGTTAACTCGTCAATCCCCTTGGCGGCCAGATCCAGTAGATCATTTAGTTCATCGCGTGAAAAGGGGTGGCCCTCGGCAGTGCCCTGCACCTCGATAAAATGCCCGTCACTGTTCATTACAACATTCATATCGGTTTCGGCATTGGAGTCTTCGGCATAATCAAGATCCAGTACGGGTGTGCCGTTGTATATACCTACTGATATGGAGGCGATACTGCCGGTTAAAGGACTTTCTGTCATATCGCCATCGGCGATGTGGTTGTTGACTGCCTCGGCCAGGGCGACAAAGCCGCCGGTGATGGAAGCAGTGCGGGTGCCGCCATCAGCCTGGATTACGTCACAGTCAATTGTGATGGTGCGTTCACCGAGCTTTTCCATGTCGATCACGGCACGCAAAGAACGGCCGATAAGACGCTGGATTTCCAGCGTGCGACCACCCTGCTTGCCGCTGGAGGCCTCACGACGCATGCGGCTGGAGGTGGAACGGGGTAGCATGCCGTATTCGGCAGTGACCCAGCCCTGGCCTTTGCCTCTCAGGAATGGAGGTACCCGATCTTCTATAGAGGCAGTGCAGATGACTTTGGTATTGCCGAACTCTATTAACACCGAACCTTCGGCGTGCATGGTAAAGTTACGGCTTATGGTGACCTGACGCATTTCGTCAGGCGCGCGATTGCTGGGTCTCATGGGAACTCTCTGTTGGGTGATTCGGTTGGCGCGCGATTATACGCAGCTTGAGCATCAGGAGTAGTCTAATGGTTTACAGCATGACGGGGTTTGCCCGGGTAGAGGCGAGGGAGGAATGGGGCGAACTGGTATGGGAGGTGCGTAGTGTTAATCATCGTTACCTGGAAACCTTTTTTCGCCTGCCTGATGAATTACGTGCATTTGAGGTCAAATGTCGTGATCTGGCAGCAAAAAAACTGAAACGCGGCAAACTGGATTGCCAGCTTCGATTCAAAAAGCAGTTATCAGAGCAACAGTCATTGCAATTGAACGAGGGTCTCACCAGGCAGGTGATTCATCTGTGTCATGAAATTGAAAATGATCTGCCACATGCCTCCAGCCTGAATGCGCTGGATATCCTGCGCTGGCCGGGGGTAGTGAAAGAGCCTGAGCTTGAAATGGATACCGTCGGTAGTAGCGTGCTGCGATCCTTTGAAAGTGTCCTTGATGAACTGGCTGGTATGCGTGCGGGAGAAGGAGAGCGTCTGAAGGATATGTTGCTGCAGCGTTGTGACGCGATTGATGGAATTGTCGGTAAAGTGAGGGCAAACCGACCGCAGGTGATTGATGCAATACGTGACAAACTCAACCAACGCCTGCAAGATCTCACGGAAAAGCCTGACATGGACCGACTGGAGCAGGAACTGGTATTTCAGGCACAAAAACTGGATATTGACGAGGAGCTGGATCGACTGGAAAGCCACCTGGTAGAGGTGCGTGATGTGCTTGGTCGGAAAGAAGCGATCGGCAGGCGGCTGGATTTTCTGATGCAGGAGTTGAATCGGGAGGCCAATACGCTGGGTTCAAAGTCATCGCATGTTGAAACTACACGCGCCAGCGTGGATCTCAAGGTCCTCATCGAACAGATGCGCGAGCAGGTACAGAATATCGAATAACCAGCAGAACTCTCTCCTCAATAGCCTGAGCCTATCGTGGAAGCAAACCTATTCTATATATTAGTGGTTGTGACCGGCTGTGTTGCCGGTCTGCTGGCGGGTTTGCTGGGTATTGGTGGCGGCCTGCTGATTGTGCCGGCGCTGGCGCTGTTGTTGCCGCATACCGGTTATGAGACTGCCTCTATTATGCATGTCGCCCTGGGTACTTCCCTGGCCAGTATCGTGTTTACCTCACTATCGTCCGTGACCGCGCATCATCGGCATGGCGCTGTGCTGTGGCCGGTGATGCGGCGCATGTCGGCGGGCATTTTGCTTGGGGCGTTTGCCGGGGCTATTCTGGTGGATCAGCTTCAGACAGACATCCTGAAAATAATCTTTGGCTGTTTTGCCCTGTTGGTATCACTGCAGATGGCAACGAGCTGGCGGGTCGATGCGCATGCCAGTCTGCCGAATATTGAGGGCCTGTCACTGGCGGGCCTGGTTATCGGTGCGGTGTCGAGCCTGGTGGGCATCGGTGGCGGTACCATGAGCGTGCCGTACCTGATGTGGCATGGTGTGGCGATCCGTAATGCGGTCGCAACCGCTGCCGCCAATGGCCTGCCGATCGCGGTCGCGGGTGCTGCCGGGTTTGTATATGCAGGCTACCAGTCTATTGGCTGGCAGGGGTGGCGGCTGGGTTATGTAGATTTGCTGGTATTGGCGCTGCTGGTGTTGGGGAGCGTTACGTTCGCGCCACTGGGTGCGCGACTTGCGCATAGCCTGGAAACACGGCGACTGAAGCAGATTTTTGCCCTTATTCTGGCGCTTATCGGGGTCAGGATGTTGTTAACATAAGTTGCCATAAATGGCGTATATAAGGGTTTCTTATACTCGAAACGATATTTCTGAATTGCTTTTAGCCCGCGCGGCGCTAAGGTACGCCTTCCACTGGGAGGCGGTGGGTCATTATTTTAGCGAATATTGGCCGTAACTTATTGATTACCAATGAATTTCCGCTAGCAGTTACTCGTTGTGCTGCTTCTCCAGATGAGAAAAACTTTTTACTGACAGTAAATAATTAATGGAGTAACACCATGCCTACGTTTGTACGTACCGAAAAGTGCGATGGCTGTAAGGGTCAAGACAGGACCGCTTGCATGTACATCTGCCCACATGACCTGATGAAGCTGGACAAGGACGGCTCAGAGACTGGTCATGCGATGAAATCTTACAACCAGGAGCCAGAGCAGTGCTGGGAATGCTATTCCTGCGTCAAGATCTGTCCTCAGAATGCTATCGAAGCCCGTCACTATGCTGACGTTGTGCCTTTGGGTGGTTCTGTACAGCCTCTTCGCGGTTCTGACTCCATTATGTGGACCATCAAGTTCCGTAACGGCACCATGAAGCGTTTCAAGTTCCCAATCCGTACTACCCCTGAAGGTTCTATCGATCCTTATGCAGGTAAACCGGAAGCTGATATGGCCAAGATCCAGGACAATGGTTTCTTTAACCATAACGAACAGAATGGTTACCGCGCAGGTGATCCTTCAGAGCTGATCAAAGTTTAATTAAGGGAGTAATTTAAAATGGCTGAATTTGGAAATCCTGATGTCGTCGAAGAAGAAGTAGATATTCTTCTGATCGGCGGCGGAATGGCATGCTGCGGCGCTGGTTTTGAAATCATGCGCTGGATTGATGCTGCCAAACAAGATTCCGGCATCGACATTAGTGTCAAGCTGGTTGATAAAGCTGCAATGGACCGTTCTGGTGCGGTTGCCCAGGGTCTGTCTGCAATTAACACTTACATTGGTTCAGAGCAGGATCCTGCTGACTACGCTCGTATGGTCTCAAACGACCTGATGGGTATCACCCGTGATGACCTGGCATACGACCTGGGTCGTCATGTTGACGAATCTGTACACCTGTTCGAAGAGTGGGGCCTGCCAATCTGGAAGACCGACGAGAACGGTGAGCGTTTTGACGGCTCAAAAGGTATGACTCCTCTGAAAGACGGCGGCAAGCCCGTACGTTCAGGTAAGTGGCAGATCATGATCAACGGTGAATCTTACAAGTGGATCGTTGCTGAAGCGGCGAAGAAAGCCCTGGGTACCGAGCGTATTCAAGAGCGTATCTTCATCGTTAAGCTGATTAACGACAAGAACGACAAGGGCCGTGTTGCTGGTGCTGTTGGTTTCTCTACTCGTGACGACAAAATTGTTGTTTACAAATTCAAGGCTTGCCTGCTGGCAGCCGGTGGTTGTGTAAACATCTTCCGTCCACGTTCTGTTGGTGAAGGTCAGGGTCGTGCCTGGTATCCAGTATGGAACTCTGGTTCTACATACTCCATGGCTGCTGAAGCCGGTGCTGAACTGACTCTGATGGAAAATCGCTTTGTACCAACTCGTTTTAAAGACGGTTATGGTCCTGTAGGCGCATGGTTCCTGCTGTTCAAATCACAGGCAACTAACGCTTACGGCGAAGCCTACATGGTTAAAAACAAGGACATGCTGGACGACTATCCTCCTTACGGCCAGGCTGCGGTTCCAGCTTCATGTCTGCGTAATCACCTGATGCTGAAGGAAATGAAAGATGGTAACGGTCCTATCTGGATGGATACCGTTTCTGCTCTGGCGCGTCTGCGTGAAACTTTGACTCCTCGTGAAGTTAAGCACCTGGAAGCTGAAGCATGGGAAGATTTCCTTGATATGTGTATCGGCCAGTGTGGTATCTGGGTTGGTGAGAACATCGAGCCTGAGAAGAAGAACTCAGAATTGATGCCTACCGAACCTTACCTGTTGGGTTCTCACTCTGGTTGTTGCGGTATCTGGACTTCCGGTCCTACTGATGTTGGCGCGCCAACTGAAGAGACTGAAGCTGGTGTGCCTGACCACCTGCCTTCTGGCTGGAACTGGGGCTACCGTGGTATGACCACAGTTAATGGCCTGTTCACTGCTGGTGACGGCGTTGGTGCTTCTGGTCACAAGTTCTCCTCTGGTTCACACGCTGAAGGCCGTCTGGCTGCTAAAGCAATGGTTCAGTACTGCATCGATAACAAGGACTGGACACCAGAGCTTGATACTGATGTAGACACACTGGTTGCCGAGATTTACAAGCCAGTCAAGACCTACCTGGAGTTCAAGGACTACTCAACAGCTATCGACGTTAACCCTAACTACATCACACCTAAGATGCTTCAGTTCCGTTTACAGAAGATCATGGATGAGTACGTAGCGGGTGTTGCGACTTACTACACAACCAACGCAGAAATGATGAAGGTTGCTGGTGAGAAGCTGGACATGTTGAAAGAAGATGCTGAAAAGATGCGTGCTAAAGACCTTCACGAATTACTTCGTGCCTGGGAAAACTATCACCGTATCCTGACAGCTGAAGCTCACATGAAGCACATCGAGTTCCGTCAAGAGTCTCGTTATCCTGGTTTCTACTACCGTATGGATAAGAACTTCGTTGACGAAGAGAACTGGCATTGCTTCGTGAACTCTATCTATGACAAAGAATCTAAAAAGTGGACATGCTTCAAGCGTGCGCACGTAGATTTGGTAGATAAGTCCAAGCTGTTCAAGTAAGTTTTACTTACTAAAGTAGTAACAAGGGGTTCGGGTGTCGAAAGGCATCCGAACCTTTTTTATGTATATGTACAGGAAGTACTGTATGTTGCGAGGGGCAGGACGGCGAAGCCGCGTCTCTGAGGCCAGTCTGTTTCTGGTCTATATTTAACTTTTATTCATTTGTTTCCAAGAGGTATTGACCATGGTCGATATTGATATCAAAGATTCTCCAATTCCCGCCAGCCCGGTACAGCCAGTTCAGTACGATGGTGGAACCGAGATTCAGTTTCGCTGTCATAAGGACATCGAATGTTTTAATGCCTGCTGCAAGCAAATTGACCTGCAATTGACCCCATACGACGTGGTTCGTTTGAAAAACCGTCTGGGCCTGACTTCAGAAGAATTTCTCAAGCAATACACCTTTCCCTATGAGCTGGACAAAGATGGCGTGCCAGGTATCAAGATGATGCCGGTTGAAGGTACAACCCAGTGCCAGCTGATGACTGATGAGGGTTGTTCCGTGTATGAAGATCGTCCCTCCTCCTGTCGTTATTATCCAGCCGGCCTGATGTCATTGCGCCGCCAGGATGAAAATTTTGATCGTCAGTCTTATGTCATTGTGCAGGAGAGCCACTGTAAAGGGCATCTTGAAAACCAGACACAGACGATTGATGAATACCGTAAGGACCAGGGCATTGAAGAATACGATGAAAATAGTCGTGGCTGGCGCCAGCTGATGCTGAAGAAGATTTCATCTGGCCCGGTACTGGGTAAGCCAACGCCAGAGAGCCTGCAGTTGCTGTTTATGGCCAGTTACAATCACGACAAGTTTCGTGAATTCATCAATAGTCCTTCATTCCAGAAGACCTTTGATCTAACTGAAGAGATCATGGCAGATTTGAATTCTGACGATGTCATCCTGATGCATTTTGGAATAGATTTCCTGAAACAGGTCCTGTTTGGGGAGATGAGTATCCCCCTGCGAGACGGGGCTGCTGAAGAGCGTATTGCAGAGCGTAAAGACAAGATTGCCGAGCGCAATAAGCTCAAGGAAGAGATCGCCAAGGCGCAAAAAGATGTCTATGAGCAGGACCAGGAACGGGACGAGGCGCTAGGTGATAACCTGGGCTGCACCGATGGGGAGTGTAATTCAGAAGGTTAATTGTCAATTATCCACTGTATGTCCATGATTTAGGCTGGTTAAGTTGGCCTGTTTCTGGAAAAATGACGGCTTTCCCGGTGGGGTTTAGGTTACAAATGCAAAAGTTGTTGTTCGCCATTGTTTTTGTTTATGTGTCGGTTGCTCACGTGTCGGCAAATACGCTGGATGAAGCCCAGGGTTTATTCGAGGCGGGTAAGCGTGAACAGGCAATGTCCAGGGTAAATGATTACCTCGAGACGCAGCCAAAAAACGCCGAGGCGCGTTTTCTGAAAGGCCTGATACTGGTGGAACTGGGGGACTCGGAAGCTGCCATCAAGGTGTTTACCTCGCTGACCAAGGATTATCCTGAGTTACCCGAGCCGTATAATAATCTGGCGGTAATTCATGCTGCAGAAGGGGACTATGACAGTGCCCGGGCCGCGTTACAGGCTGCATTAAAGACCCACCCTAGTTATGCCACTGCCTATGAGAATCTGGGCGATATCTATGCCAAGCTGGCTTCAGAGGCCTATCAGCAGGCACTGGATCTTGAGAAACAGGACCAGGGCCAGCTCAAGGTAAAGCTATCGTTGATCAGCAACCTGTTCATGGAAGAGCCTGAAATCAAGCCAGA
Organism: Gammaproteobacteria bacterium; assembly: GCA_026196145.1. GTDB lineage: Bacteria > Pseudomonadota > Gammaproteobacteria > JAJDYQ01 > JAJDYQ01 > JAJDYQ01. The sequence continues at coordinate 18,267 of JAPHTU010000104.1, read as the reverse complement.
AGTGGTTGCGGCGGCACAGCCAGTTATTAAGCAACCTGCCGCTAAACCTGCATCAGCGGGAATAATCAAGCGTGCGGCACCGGCTGTCATTGCCAAGCCGGCTGCTACTTCTCAGCCCAGACCGGTTACAAAGAAGCCGGCTATCGATCACCAGGCACTTATTACCAAAACAATTCAATCCTGGGCGTCAGCCTGGTCCGCACAGGATGTGGACGCCTATTTGTCCCATTACGCTGATTCTTTTACGCCAGCGAAGGGTTCTGCGTCAAAATGGCGTGCCCAGCGACATATCCGTCTCACCAAGCCAAAATATATACGCGTTGCGTTGGATCAGTTAAAGGTGCTATCAATTAGTAAAAACAGAGCTAGAATAGAGCTTGTACAGACTTATGAGTCAAATACCTATAGGGATCAGTCCCGTAAGCGGATGGATCTGCTGTTGGTAAATGGCCAGTGGAAGATTAACCGGGAAGTTAGTATCTAATTCAGTGACTATTACAAAACGCATAGCCGGATTTGCAATCATATTGATACTGGCAGTCACGTCGGGCTTTCTGCACGCAGAAGAGCCGAACGGTGTTGAGCCTCGCCTGATCAAGGCCATTGATAACATCAATCATGAGCGCATTGATGATGCATTGGTTGACGTACAGGATCTGATAAAAAATACACCGCAATTTGATCTCGCGCAGCTGGTATACGCCGACTTATTAATGGCGAAGGCCGGTATGCCCAGGGAGCTAGGTCTTTCCCCGGCGATTACAGGTAACAGCAGGGTAGCCAGTCTGCGTGATGAAGCGCGCGTACGCTGGAGACGTTATCAGGAAAAAATGGATGATGCCAAGCTGCCCGATGTATTGCTGCAGTTGTCTCCAAGGCAAAAAACAGTCGTTGTCACAGACTTGTCCCGTTCGCGCCTGTATTTATATGAAAACAATGCAGATGGTCCCAGATTGTTGGCAGATTTCTATGTTACCCAGGGCAAGAACGGCAAGGGAAAAAACTTGGAGGGAGACAGCAAGACACCGCTAGGGACCTACTTCGTTACCGGCTCACTGGATACAGACAAGCTTCCCGATCTGTACGGTACTGGCGCCTTTCCGATCGACTACCCGAATGCGTGGGACCGTCGTCAGGGTAATACGGGTCATGGTATATGGCTGCATGGCGTGCCCAGTAATACCTATAGTCGCGCGCCCCTGGATACCCGGGGCTGTCTGGCGATGAGTAATTCCGAGCTTGATGCGATTAAGCCATTTCTTCATACCGGCAATACGGGTGTAACACCGGTTATTATCGGTAGCAAGCTAAACTGGGTAAGTACGGCGGAGATTGAAAGGCAGGCTGCAGAACTTAACCGGCAGATAGACCAGTGGCTAAAAGACTGGCGTAGCCGGGATGTTGATGCCTATTTAAAGCATTATTCACGTTCGTTTAGCAGCGATACCAAGAATTATGATGTCTGGGCCAAACACAAGAAACGTGTCAATCAGCATAAGCGGTTTATCGATGTAAAACTCAATGACCTCAGTATACTGCGCTACCCTGATCAGTCAGATATGGTGGTTGTGTCGTATGAGCAGGATTATCGAAGCAATAATTTCAACAGTGTGTCGAAAAAACGCCAATACTGGCGCAAGGAAAGTGATGGTCAGTGGCGTATTGTCTATGAAGGCAGGGGCTAGCTAGCTAGCCGTTGATCGACGCCTGCATGATGGGCTCTGAGGCCTTCCATTCAATTTTATTTCTTAGCCACTTAACCAGATCAGTCCAGATTCTATCGATGTGTTTTTTACTGGGCATGATGCCGGCGTGAGGTAACTCCAGGGTAACGACAGGCATGCCCCCATAGACATTGGCATAGTTACCGAGCGAACCGGGGTAAGTACCCAGCAGTTTTAAATTCAGGTTGCCGAGTTTCTTTGGCGCCACTTTTTCTGGGCCATCAAAATCCACGATGCCATGCGGAGCGTGTACCGATATCACGACATCGGGCCTGAAGCTGGCGATCTCGGTAAATAACCAGCGGGACTCAGGTTCGCTGAGCGCGTGTGGGCCGGGGTAGCGCCGTTTATTTTTGCCGGTTCTTACTTCCCAGTAATCAACCAGTGCCCGGTTCCAGTTAGTGGTAGGAAAATTCCGATTGAGGTCCACGCCATTTGCATTCGTCCGCTGTGACTTTTTATTAAGCAGCCCATCGGGGTTCATCAGCGGGGCAAAGCGCCAGTGAAATAACCCGGAATGGTATTCTTTCAGGATCTGCATCCACTTGAAGGTAACGCTAACAGCCGCATATTCGTCACCGTGAATACCGCTGACAAACAGCACCTTGCCAAGTGGCTTGCGCCCCGCTAACGGTGGGTAATCGCGTATACCGATAGGCTTGTCGTTTGTAGAAAAGTGCCCGCTTTGTTGCAGGTTAAGCGCCAGGCATTCCTCGGTTGAAACACTCGATAATTTGTTGCCGATGCGATTGCAAAGGCTATCGATCGAGGCGAATTCGATGCCATGAACTTCATTTGCCAGTGAAAAGGCAGAAGTAACTAATAAGCCGCCAGCCAGGGCGAGCCGGGAAATCAGTTGGCGTTTAAGGTTTATTTGCCGGTACCGCCAGGCAGTGTTTTGGTTTCAGCCAGTGCGGGTAGCGAATCTATCTCTGCCAGTGCCAACTGGTTCATAAGGACGACCACCCCCTCAAAACTGCCGGTATGCGAGGCACTGGTCAGAAATTTTCCATTGACGACGACTGATGGTACGCCATTGATTTTATAGGCCTGGGTCAGTTTTTTGGATTGTTGTACCTTGGCACTGACAGCAAACGATCGATAGGCATTGGCGAATTTTTGACGATCAACACCCTGGCTTTCGACAAAGTCGAGGATGTCTTCTTCCTTAAACAGGCGTTTCTTTTCTACATGCAGGGCGATGAACAGGGGCTCATGAACCTTGTCGAGTACGCCCAGTACTTCAGCGGCATAATAGGCCCGTGCATGGCTCTCCCACTTGGGTGTCAGCATGGCCGGGATGCGATTGAATACAATATTGTCAGATTTCTTCTTCAGCCAGCCTTTCACATAGGGCTCAAATTTGAAGCAATGGGGGCAGCCGTACCAGAAAAGTTCGGTGACCTCGACCTTGCCGGCTGGTGCAGAGGTTGGCTGGGCGGGCTTGATCGCTATGTAATGCACGCCCTCCATGGCACCCTTGAGATCCTCTTCGGCATAGGCACTGAAGGCGGTCAGGAAAACAATGAGAGATAAAAACAGTTTTTTTGTGATTGGCATGGTGCTTACCCGTTGTCAGCTGTGGTCTGGATGGGATTAGATCGTATTTTGCCCTACGGGTTCAATAATAATGCTTGCCCGCTCTCGCGGACAAGCTGTGTTATCGCAATGATTAGTCGTGCAGTCCCTGGATAACATTGGAAACTGCCTTGATCTCAGCGCGGGTCATTTTGGATGCGATGTCCTGCATCATCTTGTTCTGGTCATTTACACGCACTTCGGACTTGAAGTTGAGTAGTTGGGCTTCGGTGTAAGCGGCCCACTGACCGGCCAGACGGGGGTAGCCACTGGCAGGGTTTCCGGCACCGGTGGGTCCATGACAGCCCATGCAGCTGGGAACGCCTCGTGTTTTGTCACCACCGCGAAAAATTTGCAGGCCAAGCTTGATCTCCTCGTTCTTCGATTCTGAGGTTTTTGCTTTTTGGCTGGCAAAATATGCAGACAGGTCATCAATTTGGTCATCGGTAAGGCTGGAGGCGAACCCGGCCATGGTCGGATCTACACGTCCGCCTTTCTCCATGTTGTTGCCACGAAAGGCGCGTAACTGCTTGGCCAGGTACTGCTCTCCCTGGCCTGCGATTCTGGGCCAGACAGGGGCTTCCGGAGTCGCGGGGGCCGGGCTATTACCATCAACACCATGACAACCGGCACAGCCCTTTTCCAGGGCAACGGTTTTTCCTTTGGCAGCATCACCACCAGCGTATGCCACGGGGGCAACTATTAGAGCGGAAGTGCTTATTAGCACGGCAATCAAATGACGCATGAATCTAACTCCTGATAAAATCGCCTCTTAAAGAGCCGTCCGGCCCTGGCGGTTGTCTGTCCTAACAAATGGCGGCGTAGTATATAACAATATAAGCACTATCCCAATTACTAGAACGCACTAAATTACCCCTGAATATTCATGGAATGACATGCCGATTAACTTTAGTAACGCAAAATTTATCAAGGGTGCACACAACTTGAATCAGTGCCTGCCTGACACAGGAATAGAAATTGCCGTGGCCGGGCGTTCGAATGCCGGCAAATCCAGTGCGTTAAATGTCATCACCGGGATAAACGGACTGGCCAGGATCAGCAAGCAGCCGGGCAGGACCCAGCAAATAAATTATTTTGAGCTGGCCGAGAACCGTTATCTGGTTGATCTTCCGGGTTACGGTTACGCCAAGGTGCCACCCAAATTGCGCCAGCACTGGGACGAGACATTAAGTGCATACTTTGAGACGCGTCAAAGCCTCAGGGGTCTCGTTGTTATCATGGATGTCAGACACCCCATGAAAGACCTGGATAGGCAGCTGATCGAATGGGTGGCAGATATCGGCATTCCGGTGCATTGCCTGTTAACCAAGTCAGATAAACTCAGTAAAGGCCAGGCGGCATCGGCATTAGAGAAAACAAGGGCACAATTGATGTTGATTGAACCGACCATCAGTCTGCAGCTTTTTTCAGCACTGGATCAACGTGGTGTTGATGAGGCCCGTGAAAAAATAGAACAGTGGTTACTGGAATAAGCGGCTCAGGTTGTCCCGGAGTGTAAGCGGGGGCTTTTGGCAGCAACCCCCCTCATCAGGCCAAGTACCTTCTCGATCTGGCCGGTAGCCTGTACCAGTTTTTCGACCGGTGTTTCATGCGAATAATCTGAAAAACTGGAGCGTAGCGCCTCGACCTTGTTCAATGTCTCGCGAAGGTCGGGAACATCCTGCGGATCGTCACCAAATGCGTTGCGGCCATAATCCTCATAACGACCCATATCCTCCATGATGTTACCGATAACTACAGTGCACTCCGTCATCCGGTTAAGCAGGCGGGTTCTATGTAGATCCCGTCTGAGTTGCTTGTACTGGCTATTGATATTGAGCGCATAAGCCAGAGCAACGGCAGCGAACAACATCGCGATTACAGAAATAAAAATGGCGTCCATTCTGGGGGGGCTCAGGTGAGGGTTGCTTGAATTAAGGATAGTTTCTCAGTTGGGGGGCATTTCGTAAAGAAAAGCGCCCCGATATTTGGGGGAATATCGGGGCGAAGAATAACCCGGCGGGGGGAGCCGGGTAAGATCCCGCTTAGGGAGGAACGCGGGAACGCCATAGCTGACGTTGTAACTACTAAGATGGGTGCAATCCAGAAAAGTTCAATGCATTGTGTTGCATTAAATGGTCGAGTTATTAAAACCCAATTGCCTCCAGGCCTCGTAAAGTCCGATAGCCACGGTATTTGAAAGATTCAGGCTGCGGCTATGCTCCAGCATGGGCAGGCGCAGGCGCTGTCCCGGGGGCAATGCCGCCAGAATCTCTTCTGGCAAGCCACGGGTTTCCGGGCCAAACAACAGGGCATCGCCGGGCAGGAACGGGTGATCGGTGTAGTTGGTTCGGCCCTTGGTAGAAAATGCGAGGATTCGGGCAGGTTTGGCGCTAACCAGATAATCCTGCCAGGAGTCATACTGGTTGATATCGCACCATTCATGATAATCCAGACCTGCGCGTCTGAGTTGTTTTTCCTCCAGACTAAAGCCAAGCGGATGAATCAGGTGTAAAGTCGCCCCGGTGTTGGCGCATAGCCTTATAATGTTGCCCGTATTTGGCGGGATTTCCGGTTGATAGAGAACGACATGAAGCATACTTTAGATCCAAGATTAAAAGTTAATTTCTGCGGGCTGGAGTTTAGCAGCCCGATTGTGCTGCTTTCTGGCTGTGTAGGTTTTGGAGAGGAATATACCCGTATTGAAGGCTTTAGTAATCGGGATGCCGGTGCAATCTGTCTGAAAGGTACCACGGGCACCGCACGGCCCGGTAATCCGCCATCGCGTCTGGCAGAAACCCCCTGCGGTATGATTAACGCGATTGGCCTGCAAAACCCCGGCGTAGAGGCCGTGGTGAATGATATTCTGCCAACCCTGGATTTTGATGAAACCCGTTTTATTGCCAATGCCTCAGGTTCAACCATAGAGGAGTATATCGAGGTGGTACGCAAGTTTGATGAATCCCCGATTGATGCCATAGAAATCAATATCTCCTGTCCCAATGTCAAAGAGGGTGGCGCGGCCTTTGGTAATGACCCGGATATGTCTGCGCGAGTTGTTGCTGCCTGTCGCGCGGTGACCTCTAAAGCCATTATCACCAAGCTCTCCCCCAACCAGACCGATATTGCCGAGAATGCGCGTAGGTGTATTGAAGCAGGCACCGATGGCCTGGCGGTGATTAACACGCTCATGGGGATGGCAATTGATATAAAAAGCCAGCAACCGGTGATTGGCAACGTTCAAGGCGGACTGTCAGGCCCGGCGATCAAACCGGTCGCCCTGTTAAAGGTGCATCAGGTCTATCAGGTCGCCAGGGCTCATGATATTCCGATCATCGGCCAGGGTGGAATCAACAGCCCGGAAGATGCGGTTGAGTTTATGCTGGCTGGTGCGACCACGATAGGCCTGGGTACCTCGCTGTTTTACGACCCGATGATCTGCAAGAAGGTGAATGCCGGTCTGCTCGACTACCTGGAACAGCACCAGCTGGGCTCGGTTGCCGAGTTAACCGGTGCCCTGAAACTACCGGAAAAGGTTCAGGTCTGTGGTGAATGTGAGTAACGCCGGGTTATTCAAATGAGGCCGTTTCATACTCCAGCATAGCCAGCGAGATATGTTTGCCAAACTCTAAATCAAAACCTGACCACTTTTCGAAGGCCTTGAATTTCGGCAATATTACCGGCTTGATCTCAAAGTCAGACAGGCCTTCTTCTACCTGTAATCCAACCTGCTCATAAAGCAGGCTGAGATAATCACAAAATGTCAGCGCGGTGTTTGCATCGCCGCTGGGGCCATGACCAGGTACATAGGTTTTCACGCCGGTAGCCCTGGCAATTTCACAGGCCTTGGCACTACCTCTAAAGCTGCCATCGTCCATACGCCCGATGCGCTGGCTAAGTACGTTATCACCCAGAATGATGACGCTGTCTTCGACAACCTCAATCATGGCGTCGGTTTTGGTGTGCGCATGATCGGATAAATACGTACGAAATGTTATGCCGCCGGTCTTTAGTTCCTGGCCATTGCTGAGCGCCTGGGCCGGGATTACCGCCTTTGTTCCCCTGGTGGCTCCTTCTGTGAGTTGATCCATCATGCTGATCCAGGCCTCAGCTTCCCCGGCATGGGCCTGTTTGATCATCTCCGGGTGGGCATAGAACTTTGCATTCGGGTAGGCATTTTTCATGGCATGGTTACCGAGCCAGTGGTCGCCATGGATGTGGGTAGAAAAGACATGGGTAACCGGTTTGTCGGTCTGTTTCTTTATCTGCCGTAACACCATCTCGCCGGCCTGTACACTGGAGCCCGGGTCTATAACGACTACGCCGGTGTCTGTGATGGTAAACGAAGGATTATTCATAAAGCCCCGGTTTTCAACATTGGGCAAGGCAACCGGTCCATGAATCACCCAGGTATGGGGACTAATTTTTTCAGCCTTGTAATCCGGTATGTCGCCGCTGGCAAAGACATTGAATGACAGGCATAGCAGTGAAATAAGCAGACTGGTTGAGCTTTTCATTATTTATCCCTGGTTTCTGGTGATGCGCATGACCGGCTTTAGTCGGCGTATACTACGCATGATAGCAGCAAGATGTTTGCGGTCACGCACGGTGATCTGGAAATTCATGGCGATTGTCAGTCCATCACGTTCTTCGAGCTGAACATTTTCGATATTGGATTCCATGTCGGAAACTTCGGTAGCAATGATGGCGAGTACGCCACGCTTGTTGGCGACTTCTACCCGTATGCTGGCCGTGAATTCATTCTCGGTACTGCTGTCCCACTGGACATCCAGCCATTTGTCCCGGCTATATTTTTGTTCAATCACATTGGGACAGTCGTCACGATGGATGACGATACCGCGTCCGGCCGTGGTAAAGCCTACAATGTTGTCCCCCGGAATAGGGAAACAGCAACGCGCGAAGCTGACCAACGCACCCTCGGTCCCCTTGATTGGCAGTGCATTCGGCTTTCTGATTCGGCGGCTAAGCCAGCCGGCTTTCTTGGGTTCCGGTGCATCGGGTAGCAGGCGCTTTGCAATGATAAAGGCGGCCTGGTTGCCCAGGCCGATTTGTTCAAGCAAGACAGTTCTGGATTTCAGGCCCATGGTTTTCAGCAGGGTGTGCATTTGCGTTGTCGTGATGTCGTCCAGTGAAGACGACAGGCTGACCAGAGCCTTGTCCAGCAGGCGCCTGCCCAGCTCCACTGCCTCCTTCTTTTCCAGATTCTTCAGATAGGAGCGGATACGCGAACGGGCACGTGCCGTGGTAACAAAATCAAGCCAGGCAGGGTTCGGATCGGCACCCTTGGCGGTAATGATTTCAATCGTATTGCCATTTCGCAATGGCGTGGATAATGGTGCAGGGCGTCGGTTGACCCGCGCTGCCACGCAGCTATGACCGACATCGGAATGCACCGCATAGGCGAAATCAACCACTGTTGCGCCGCGCGGAAATTCTCGAATTTCTCCTGCCGGCGTGAATACATAAACCTCATCGGGGAACAGGTCGATCTTGACGTTCTCGATGAACTCCTCTGAACTGCCCACCTCCTTTTGCATGTTTAGCAATTCTTTCATCCATTCGCGGGCCTTGATCTCTGCCTGGTTACTGCTGGTGGTATCACCCGTCTTGTAACGCCAGTGTGCAGCGATACCCTTCTCGGCAACGCGATCCATCTTTTCGGTACGGATCTGAATTTCGATTGGGATGCCATGCGGTCCGAATAACGAGGTATGCAACGACTGGTAACCGTTGGATTTCGGTATTGCGATATAGTCCTTGAAGCTGCCAGGTATCGGTTTATACAGGTTATGCATGGCACCTAGTACGCGATAACAAGTATCAATGGAGTCGACAATAATTCGAAAGGCATAAACATCCAGCACATCCGAGAACATCAGCTGTTTGTTCTTCATTTTGTTGTACAGGCTAAACAGGTGTTTTTCCCTGCTGACGACCTCGCCTTCCATCTCTTCCTGATGCAGGCGTCGGCGGATGCCGGTTTCGATTTTTTCCAGTATGGTCTTACGGTTGCCCCGGGCCTTTGATACCGCGGTCTTGAGAATGCGATAGCGTGTCGGGTACATGGCCTCAAACGCCAGGTCTTCGAGTTCCAGTCGCATGCTGTTGATACCTAGCCGTTGTGCAATCGGTGCATAAATCTCCAGGGTTTCCTTGGCAACGCGGCGTTTTTTCTCTGGCCGCATAATGCCGATAGTGCGCATATTGTGCAGGCGGTCGGCCAGTTTGATGAGAATGACACGGATATCCTTGGCCATCGCCAGCACCATCTTGCGGAAGTTTTCAGCCTGCGCCTCGGCATGATTTTTAAAGTCAATCTGGGTCAGCTTGGTCACGCCATCAACGAGCTCGCTGACATCCTTGCCAAAGGTATTTTCCAGTTGTTTTTTTGCGGTCGGGGTATCCTCGATGACATCGTGCAGAATCGCGGCCATGATGCTTTGATAGTCCATGCGCATCTCGGCAAGGATGTAGGCAGCAGCAATCGGGTGGGTGATATAGGGTTCGCCGGTCAGGCGACGCTGACCATCGTGTGCCTCGGCGCTGAACAGAAAGGCATCGTAGATACTGCTGATTTCATCGGGCTGCAGGTATTCATCAAGCAACTTGCATAGATCGCTAACACGGTACAAATCGTCCGTCTCGGGATTAATCGAGGCTGTCGTAGTTTCAGCTGATTGTGTTGGGGTAGCGCCCAAGGGGAAATCTCTTTACAGGACAATTCCCACAAGAGTATGGAGAGCAGGCGCTTTGCGCAAGTAATAGTTTATCCAGCGGGCGGGAAGGCCCGCTGAGGACAAAGGGTGGGTTATTATTCCCCGCTAGCTGGTTGCTGGTCTTCGCTGGCCTCTTGTGACTCCATATCATCATTAAAGGCATCCATCAGGGCCTCTTCATCAGTCTTTGGTGCGGCCGGTTCCAGCCCCTCGGCGATCTCGCGCAAGGCAACCACGGTGGGCTTGTCATTTTCCCATTCGACCAACGGCTGTGAACCCATGGAAATGTCACGTGCTCTCTTGGCGGCTTTGGTAACCAGCTCAAATCGACTGTCTACATTTTCCAAGCAATCTTCTACGGTGACGCGTGCCATTTTCTACTCCGAATGTGTGGTAAAGCCCAGCGGGCGGCGAAGTTTAATCAAAACTCGCCCCACAAGCCAGCCCGAAGTCGGCCTAATCCTGTAATAAATCGTCGATCAGGGCCTGATGTTGCCGGGTCTGGGGGGCCAGACGCAGGCGCTGAGCGCGAAAAATAGTGGCCAGATCCTGCAGTGCGGTATCAAAATCATCATTGATAACCAGATAATCGTATTCATTGTAATGCGAGGTCTCGCTAATGGCGTCGCGCATACGCCGGTTAATGACCTCCTCGGAATCCTGTCCACGACCGGTCAGTCGCTCACGTAATGCTGTCCTGGAAGGGGGCAGGATAAAGATGCTGATATGCCTGGGCATCAGTTCGCGAACCTGCCTGGCGCCCTGCCAGTCGATTTCAAGAATAACGTCCTGCCCGGCATCAAGTTGGGCCTCTACACTGCTGCGGGCTGTACCATAGAAATTATCGAATACCTGGGCCTTCTCCAGGAAGGCATCCTGATCGATCATTTCCTGAAACGCCGGCCGATTGATAAAGTGGTAATTTACGCCATCCTCTTCTCCCGGCCGCTGGGTGCGAGTGGTATGTGATATGGAAACCGTGATGCTGGGGTCACTTGAGACAAGCGCATCAACCAGACTGGTTTTGCCGGCGCCTGAGGGCGCTGAAATAATATAAAGTAAACCTTGCGACATAATTGTTCCTGATTTTTGGATGTCGGATTCTAGCAGAATGTAAATGAGAGCTTAATTAAGGTTGTCGCTTCCGGGCTGCGTGCGTTATCTTTGTCGCATCCTTTAAGTTTTAATTAAATGAAGTAAAGCGATATGTCTCGAATTCATCGGGTCTGTGTACTGGGCGGCGGCGGTTTTGTTGGTCGTACCCTGTGCCAGCAACTGGTTGCCTCTGGCAGGGAGGTGACCGTATTGAGCCGACGGCCGGAACGTCGACGCCAGCTGTTGACCTTGCCCGGAGTAAAACTGGTGAAGGCCGATGTGCATCAGCCGGCAGAGCTGGAAAAATACTTTTCCGGTATGGATGCGGTGATCAACCTTATCGGCATCCTCAATGAATTCCGCTACCAGAAATTTCGTGACGTACATGTAAGGCTGCCAGGCAATGTGATGCGGGCCTGTTGGAAGACGGAGGTTCCCCGCTTGTTGCATATGAGTGCGTTGCATGCGGATGCAGGCACGGGTATGAGCGAATATCTGCGTACCAAGGGCGAGGCTGAGCAATTGTTGCATGTCGATGCGGGTGATCACCTGCACGTCAGCCGTTTTCGTCCCTCGGTTATTTTTGGGCCGGAAGACCAGTTTTTTAACCGCTTTGCAGGCTTGCTCAGGTATTCGCCATGGATATTTCCGCTGGCCGCAGGGCGGGTAAAACTGTCACCCGTTTATGTCGGCGATGTTGCGCAGGCATTTATCCGCACACTGGAGGAAACCGCCAGCTACGATCAACGCTATGACCTGTGTGGGCCGCATGAATACACCCTTAAAGAACTGGTCGAATACACAGCGCAATTATGCGGTTATAAACGCAAGGTCATACCACTGGGCAACCGCATCTCCATGCTGCAGGCCTTCTTTATGGAGATGCTGCCGGGTAAGCCCTTTACCCTGGATAATTATCATTCGCTGCAAACCGGGGGTGATTGCAGCAACGATGGCCTCGGTATGCTGGGTATTGATAAAACGCCAGTAGAGGCGGTTGTGCCATCCTATCTCAATAGTGAACATACGCGTGCGCGTTATGACATGTATCGTAAGTTTGCTGGCAGGGGTGAGGAACGTTTTCAGTAGCCTGCACTCGGGCTGATAAGCTGATCGATCATGAAAACCTATCTTGTCGGTGGTGCGGTCAGGGACCAGTTGTTGGGCGTATCACCCAAGGAATATGACTGGGTTGTTGTCGGTGCAACCCCCGAACAAATGCTGGCCGACAACTTCAAACCGGTCGGCAAGGACTTCCCGGTATTTCTGCATCCCGATACCCACGATGAATATGCGCTGGCGCGTACCGAGCGCAAGACGGCACCGGGTTATCACGGCTTTCATTTTCACGCGGCACCCGATGTCACACTGCAGCAGGACCTGCAACGTCGGGACCTGACGATTAATGCTATCGCCAAAGATGCACAGGGTGAGTTGATTGACCCCTATGGCGGAGTGGCAGACCTGGAGGCCCGGGTCCTGCGCCATGTCTCCGATGCCTTCACAGAAGACCCCGTTCGTATATTACGGCTGGCGCGATTTGCTGCGCGCTTTCATGGCTTTAGTTTTCACATTGCCGAGGAAACCCAGACACTGATGGTGCAGATGGTAGAGGCCGGCGAGGTTGACGCGCTGGTACCCGAGCGTGTCTGGGCCGAGACGCTTAAGGCCCTATCTGAAGACAAGCCTTCGGTGTATTTTGAAGTGCTGCGCGCCTGCGGCGCATTGGGGAAATTATTCCCCGAGCTGGACAGGCTGTGGGGTGTGCCCCAGCCGGAACACTGGCACCCGGAAATTGATACGGGCCTGCATACCATGATGGTGCTCGATCAGGCGGCGCGTCTGACTGGTGATGTGCGGGTACGCTATGCTGCGCTGGTACATGATCTGGGTAAAGGTGTTACACCACCTGGGCTGCTGCCGTCACACCATGGCCATGAGAAACAAAGTGTTGCGCTGGTTAAGGAGCTAAGCCAACGTTATCGCGTGCCAAATCATTATCGCGACCTCGCCGTCATGGTCGCCGAATATCATGGTCACTATCATCGAATCGCAGAGATGAAACCCGCAACAATCGTAAAGACCCTGGTGGCGCTGGATGCCTTTCGTCGGCCGGAACGGTTTCAGCAATTCCTGCAGGCCTGCGAGGCCGATGCGCGAGGTCGTACGGGGTATGAAGATCAGCAGCCGGAGCAGACTGCCTGGTTTGAGCAGTGCCGGGTGGCTGCAGCAGATATCCAGATCGAGGCCCTGATCAAGGGCGTGAAGGGGCAGGCGGTACGCGAGATAATCAACCGGGCACGCATAGAGGCCATACAGAAATTAAATCTGGCGCCCTCCTAGGAGTCTGTCAGGTTTAGGATGATTCTACTGCGGCGGCGTTAAATCGGCCCATTTTTACGATCTTTTTCGTTGCGTAGAATAACCATGCGCCTCAAAAGATCGAAAAACTGTCCTCTATTTCACACCCGCCTCGCGACGAACCCCTAAACCCGATAGACTCCTAGCGTGGTGGCCCTAACCGCTTAAGCGGTCGCTGGATGCCAGCGCCGAGTGGTGAAAGGTTTGTAGCAGCAGGGGTAGGCGGCGGCTATCGGCTTCCTGCAGGCGCGTCTCAAGTTCGTTCACGATCGGTGTGATTTCGGTCAGCCGGGTAGTGATCTCAAGCATGGTCTGTTTGTTATCAAGGTAGGCGCCCAGGTCTGCCGCCAGGCCGTGGTAAATCTGCGCCAGCTGGTATTCAGGTAATTGCTTGCTGTCTGGCAGGGTCTCCAGGAGCGTGATGTAATCCTGCAACAGTACCTTTACCTGTTTGATGTCCTTGTTGTAACGGGTGTCTTTGAGTAGCTTGCCACGGGGGATCAGCAACCAGACCATGCTGCCCATGTCCTGATCAAGGTCCTGAAAATAATATACGGGATCTGTCACCAGCATTTCACAGGAGACGGGGGTGCCTTTGGCCCAGCTCTTGACGATACCGCTGCTATAAAAATGGTTGTCCAGGTTGCAGCCACTACCAAGCAAGGAGAATATGGCCATCAGGGCCATGAAAAGTGGGGTGGTTTTACTTTTAATCATCATCCTGTCCTCAGCATATTTTTAATCAGGTGACGATTTACGCCACCTGCTTGTCTCCAGCTCGCCCCTGAAACAAAGCTTAGAGAAGGGCGGGTGGAAATACCGTGAAGCGGTTCACGCAGGTTGGGTGATCTAGTTCACAGTTTAGAAAATATACATACAAAATAGCTAGCTAATCTGTAGACAGACAGAAAACTGAGTGTATGAGGTCTCAAAAGAGAAATATCCTGGGGCAGGATTGTAGCGAGGTTAAGTTAGAGGCATGGCTGACGCATGTCAGTATTTCCAGTATCAGCGATTAACATTCATCAATCATGGGCTAAGCTATTAATAGGAATAAGAATATTAAGGAGGAAGCGATGTTTTTAAAGGTAAAAGCGAATAACGACCTGGTGGAAGTCCTGTCTATGAAGGACCTGTTTGATCCTTTTGCCAGTGATATTGTCGGGCGCTATCAGAGAGGCGAAGAGGTTCAGGATGCCGAGAAGTTCGCCAAGGCAGACCTGATGTTTCCATCCAACGAAGCACTACCTCAATGCTGGATAGACCCACATTATCGTGAGGACGAGATGTAGTATTGGTCGACCTCGGGCTGGCGCATGGCCGGCAGGGGGTGTCTGTTTCCTATTAGGTGCCGTTCCGAATAGTTCCGGGCTAGAATACACGCTATTGTGAAATTAAAAGGGAACTCGCATGTCGAAAACCATTATCGCTACCGACAGGGCGCCGCAGGCCATAGGCACATACTCGCAGGCGGTCAAGGCAGGCAATACTGTATATATCTCTGGTCAGATCCCGCTGGTGCCGGAAACCATGGCGCTGGTGGAAGGCGATATGGAAGCCAATATCCGGCGTGTATTTGAAAACCTGCGGGCGATATGTGAAGAGGCCGGTGGTTCACTGGCCGACATCGTCAAGCTGAATATCTTTCTTACCGACCTCTCCAACTTCGCACTGGTGAATGAAGTTATGGCGACCTATTTCGCCCAGCCTTATCCGGCGCGTGCAGCCGTGGGCATCGCATCATTACCCAAAGACGTTGGTGTAGAGATGGATGCCGTGATGGTGATCGAAGAGTAGTCTGCCAGCTGGCTGTGTCGGCAAACCTTCAGTCTCCCGTCACCGTTCTACGCGGTGTTGGCGGCCGTGTGGCTGAAAAGCTCAAGGGCCTCGGTATCGAAACCGTGCAGGACCTGTTATTTCACCTGCCATCACGTTACGAAGATCGTACCCGTATTGCCCCGCTTGGCAGCTTGCGCCATGGTGACCGCGTGGCCATCGAGGGCGAGGTTGAGCTGACAGAAGTCGTTTACCGCCGTCGACGCATGATGGTGTCACGGATTGCCGATGGCACAGGCTCTATTACATTGAGATTTTTCCATTTTAGCCAACAGCAGCAAAGGGGGCTGTCGCGTGGTACTTGCCTGCGTTGCTACGGGGAAGTGCGGGGCAGTATTGGCGGTTTTGAGATGGTGCATCCTGAATACCAGCGTATTGCCGATGGTGGTGAAATGCCGATGGAAGAATCACTGACGGCAATTTACCCGACTACAGAGGGTGTACATCAACTCACCTTGCGCAAGCTGACAGACCAGGCATTGGAATTTATCGACCGGGATACCATGATTGAAGAACTCGTCCCGGCCGAGCTTTACCATGACGACAGCGGCTATACCCTGGCCGAGGCCCTGCAGTATCTGCATCGCCCACCGCCCGATGCCTCGCTGGAATTAATGAAGAGTGGTAAGCACCCTTGTCAACGGCGCCTCGCCTTTGAAGAGTTACTGGCGCACAACGTCAGTCTGCAACGAATGCGTCGACGTATACAGCAATACGCAGCACCGGTGATGGACAAAGGCAAGGGATTGTATGAAAAGCTGGCACCGCAACTGGGGTTTGATCTCACGGCCGCTCAGGCGCGCGTTACCGCAGAAATTATCGGTGATCTGAAAAAGCCGCATCCCATGATGCGGCTGGTGCAGGGGGATGTGGGTTCTGGCAAGACCGTGGTTGCGACCATTGCAGCCATGCAGGCCATTGAAAGCGGTTACCAGGTGGCATTCATGGCACCCACCGAGATTCTGGCGGAACAGCATTTTCGTAACCTCGATAACTGGCTCACCCCGCTGGGCACTGAGCTCGCCTGGCTCTCCGGCAAACAAAAGGGCAAGGCCAGACAGCAGTCCATGTACTCGGTGGAAAGCGGTGAGGCACAATTGGTTGTCGGTACCCATGCCCTGTTCCAGGAAGAGGTAGTATTTAACAAACTGGGTCTGATGATTGTCGATGAGCAGCATCGCTTTGGCGTTCATCAACGGCTGCGCCTGATGGAAAAAGGTAAACACGAAGACCGGCGCCCGCACCAGATGATTATGACTGCTACACCGATACCCAGAACACTGGCCATGAGCGCCTATGCCGATCTGGATACCTCGGTGATTGATGAATTGCCGCCGGGCAGGCAGCCGGTCACCACCGTAGTGATCCCGGAAGAGCGGCGAGATGAAATCATTGAACGGGTAGAGGATGCCTGCCGGCAGGGCCGCCAGATTTACTGGGTATGTCCGTTGATCGAGGAGTCCGAAGTTCTACAGGCACAGGCGGCCACCGAGACCGAGGTGTTATTACAGGAACAGTTACCGAAACTAAAAATTCAATTGATCCACGGCCGGTTAAAGCCGGTAGATAAAGAGCGGATCATGCAAAGCTTTAAGGGGGGGGAGATAGACCTGCTGGTGGCAACCACCGTGATCGAGGTTGGCGTCGATGTGCCGAATGCTTCGCTGATGATAATCGAGAATGCCGAACGCCTGGGTCTGTCACAACTGCACCAGCTTAGGGGGCGCGTGGGGCGAGGCAGCGAAAAAAGCTCCTGCGTGCTGATGTATAAATCACCGCTCGGTGAAGTGGCCAGGGAGCGCCTGTCCATCATGCGCGAAACTACCGACGGCTTTGAAATCGCACGGCGTGATCTTGAAATTCGGGGCCCCGGAGAAGTGCTCGGTACGCGCCAGACCGGCGTGCTGGATTTACGGGTAGCAGATTTAATGCGCGACCAGGAATTGATGCCAAAGGTGGTTGAAGCATCCAAGGTGGTATTTGATAAGTATCCGGAAATAATTGAGCCGTTACTGCATCGATGGTTGAAGCAGGGGTTGCAGTTTGCCGAGGTGTAATGCCTGGGCACGGCGAATAAAAGCAACCCTGGCATGACGCTTAGGGTCGACCAAACTCAAACTCATCAATTTTAACCTGACCACCCTCAGTCTGGAATGCGTCAATGACGATGGCTTCTGAATGGGTGTCGCCATCAAGCACTACGTACACAAATGGAAAGTCGGCACTATCTTCCAATGCAATAGGTTTTACATCACCCCAATCCAGGGGGATTATTTTTTCAAATTCTTCCTGTAATTCTTCTTTGCTTAATCCCGACTTTAGATTCTCGCTGCACATGGAATAGGCTGAACTGTAATCTCTTTTTGTTAGTGTGCGCGCAAAGGCGAGGGCGGTTGTTTTTTGGATATCGTTGAACATAGGCTGTTCTCCATCGATCTGGAATTGGTCCCTTTGGTGTGTATTGCTTTTTATAATTGGGCAGGTAACAGTGAAGTACCGTCCGGCCTCTTTATTTTATGGCGGGCATTTTATTGCACCTTTGATAATTTGCAAACACATCATGATGGTAAATTGAAATTATTTTATGGAGCGACCTGTAAGAAATTACAGGTTTGTATGGCGTCCACCTCACATTGTCCGGGGGTGGGCCTGCTCCAGTTTGACCCAGGCCCCTCCAGTGTGTGCAGTCCGTGAATTATAGGACTAACCCCTGTCTTTCCTTTTAACGAAGGAAAATACTATAAGGGCAAGCAGGGATACGAACAGTAACACGGGATAGATGAGCAGCAAGTCGACCCGAATATTGCATTCCCCCGAACACAAGATGCGCAAATACATGCCAAACTCATACACGGTGTAAATCAACCACAACAGTGTGACGCCGAGGTAGGCCCAACTTCCGGATTTAATATATAGCCAGCCAAACAGTACGGCGG
>JAPHTU010000327.1 GCA_026196145.1 Gammaproteobacteria bacterium | reverse complement strand
CCAATATAATACCAATATAATATAAAACATAGGCATAAAAAAACCCGGCTATGCCGGGTTTTTTTAGAATTAATTGCGTCAGCAATCAAACCATATCTTTGAGGCCTTTCAGTGGCAGAACTTTAACCACATTACGTGCAGGTTTTGCCTTGAACATGGTCTCTTCGCCAGTGAAAGGGTTGATACCCTTACGAGCTTTGGTGGCTGGCTTGCGGATAACTTTGATCTTCATGGTGCCGGGTACGGTGAAGTGGCCAGGGCCGGAGCGCTTGCTCAGGTTCTTCTTGATCAGTCCATTTAATGCGATAAAAACAGAATCTACGTCTTTACGAGTCAGACCTGTTTCCTCTGCGATAGTGGAATAAATCTGGGATTTGGTAGGTGCTTTCTTTACAGCGGTAGTAGCTGCTTTTTTCTTGGCCTTTTTCTTGGCAGGCATTCGTCTCTCCTAGGTAATTATTTATGACAGCGAGGTTACAAATTGAGCGCGTAAGATAGCAAAAATCACACTCCGTGCAAGCATTAAATGCTTATATTGTAGTGTTTTGTACAAAATAATACCTTAAAGCAATAATTTCTTGATAAAAGTCACGCCTTGGCGTCAGGGCTGGTGTGTTTTGGCGCGGGTTAATATAAGGGTTTACATTGCGATCTGACTGGCAAGGCCTTGCAGTGGTGGTATCAGTAACATCTTGAAAAAGAACAGCACTATAAGTGCAACCATTGGGCTCAGGTCGATACCGCCCATCGGAGGGATCAGGCGGCGAGTCGGTCGCATCACCGGTCGTGTCAACTGATCCAGTAAGGGAGCAATCGGGTTTTGCTGATAGGGTGTCGATACCCAGCTGAGCACTGCCAGAATGATGATTGAGAAGATAAAGATATTAAATGCGTGGTTCATTAGTTCGATGATGCTTAGGAATAGCAGTGCTAACGGTAACAACTGTGCGCCAATGATGAGCATAATCAGGATGTAGGAAATATATTGAAGAGCCAGCATCAGGATGACAGAGGAAGTATCAATCTTCCCGATACTTGGGATGGCGCGGCGCATGATTCGTAATGGGGGGTTGGTTAATTTGACGATAGCCTGGGAAACCGGGTTGTAGAAATCGACGCGTAATAGTTGAAATAAAAAGCGCAGCATGACCACGGTAATATATAGCCCAAACAGTATCTCCACGAGAAATACCAGCGGTTCACTCAGATAACTGTTCATTATGTATTTCTGTCCATTTCATCGGATAGTTCAATCGAGCGCCTGGCAGCGGCATCAACGGCATTGTTGACAAGTTGCATAAAATCACCGTCCAGCAGTGTTTTTATCGCCTGTTCGGTCGTGCCACCGGGTGAGGTGACGCGCCGTCGTAGTTCATCTACCTCCACATCTGATTGTTGCGCCATAGTGGCCGCACCGAGCGCGGTTTGTATTACCAGTAGCCGGGCATCATCCTCGGACAGGCCCTGCTGTACGGCGGCCTTGATCATGGCTTCCATGAGCAGGAAGTAATAGGCGGGTCCGCTGCCTGATACTGCGGTTACTGCATCGATCATGGCCTCATTGTTAAAACGGATTACCCGGCCGGTTGTTTCCATAATGTCGGTTGCCTGCTTGACCTGCTCCTCACTCGTTTGTGGCGTGGCGTATAATCCGCTCATCCCTAATCCCAGCAATGCCGGCGTGTTTGGCATAACGCGAACGCAGGCTACGTCGGCAGCCAGCCAGTTAGAGATGCTGGTGCTGCGTATGCCGGCGGCTATGGAGAGTATTAAATGGCGTTGGCTGACCTGTTCGGAGATTTGAGTACAGGCAGACTGCAAGGCCTGTGGCTTGACTGCAAGCACGATAATGTCTGCCCACCTGGCAAGAGACTGGTTATCGGGCATCAACTCTATACCGAGTTGTCGGATATGTTCCATGGGTGAGGGGTCGGATGCCCTGATGTTAGCTGCATTGAATCCGGCATTTAACAGGCCACCAATAATGCTGCTGGCCATATTGCCTGCCCCGATAAATCCAATCTTGTTCATGTGTTATCCAGTTGCCTGTTTTGTTTTACGCGCACCAAATATGGCGGTGCCAATGCGAAGCATTGTTGAACCCTCGGCGATAGCAGCCTCCATGTCGCCAGTCATACCCATAGATAATGTATCTACATTTTCATAGGTTGTCCGGAGTTGCCTGTAAACCTGTGCCAGAGAAGAAAATGCCTGGCGTTGCTGCTCGATATTCGACGTCATCGCGGGTATTCCCATAATACCTCGCAGGCATAAACCGGGTAAATCCTGCACTATGCTGGCGAGTGCGTTCACTTCCTGGTCATTTATTCCCGATTTACTGGATTCATGGCTGACGTTGACCTGAATGCAGACATTCAGCGGCGGCATTTCTGCTGGTCGTTGAGAACTAAGGCGACGAGCGTGCTTTTCCGAGGCCAGGCTGTGGAGCCAATGAAAGTTTTCGGCAATCTTGCGGGTCTTGTTGCTCTGTACCGGCCCGATATAGTGCCATTCAATATCCAGATCAGATAGTGTGTTAATTTTTACCAACGCCTCGTCAACATAGTTCTCACCAAATGCACGCTGACCCAGGCCGTAGACTTCACGGATCCGCTCGGCAGGAAAGGTCTTGCTGACAGCCAGTAATTTGACCTCACCAAGTGGCCTGTTATAGCGGGAGCTTAATTGCTGGATCTGCGTTTTGACATTACCCAGGTTCGCCTTCAGGTCTGTATTCATGGTGTATGTACTTGTATATTAATGGTCGTTGCTTATCACTGTATTAAGTGCCAAAATCATCTAAAGTTACACCTGTAATCAAGAGTTGTGGTGCGTACGTAGAATAACAAATGGGGAGATCATAATGGATATTGGTGAATTACTCGCCTTCGGTGTAAAAAACGGAGCCTCGGACTTACATTTATCCGCAGGCCTGCCGCCCATGATACGTGTCGATGGTGACGTCAAGCGCATCAATGTGCCAGAGATGGACCATACCATGGTGCATGACATGGTGTATGACATCATGAATGACAAGCAGCGCAAGGACTACGAAGAATTCCTGGAGACTGACTTTTCATTTGAAATCCCGGGCCTGGCACGATTTCGTGTCAACGCGTTTAACCAGAATCGCGGTTCTGCCGCAGTATTTCGTACCATTCCATCAGAGATTCTCACCATGGAGCAGCTGGGCTGCCCGGAAAAATTCGGTGAACTGGCGATGATGCCGCGTGGTGTGTGCACGGTCTGTGGCCCGACGGGTTCGGGTAAATCCACGACGCTGGCGGCCATGATCGATATGCGTAACAAGGAGGAATATGGCCATATCCTGACGATTGAGGATCCTATCGAATTTGTGCATCAAAGCCATCGTTGCCTGGTTAATCAACGCGAGGTACACCGGGATACCCTCGGCTTTAATGAGGCGCTGCGTTCGGCACTGCGGGAAGATCCCGACGTTATTCTGGTGGGCGAGATGCGTGACCTGGAAACCATTCGACTGGCGCTATCAGCTGCGGAAACCGGTCACATGGTATTTGGTACCCTGCACACCAGTTCCGCCGCCAAGACAATCGACCGGATTGTTGATGTGTTTCCTGCCGACGAGAAAGACATGATTCGTGCGATGTTGTCAGAATCCCTGAAGGCGGTAATTGCCCAGACACTGTTAAAGAAAAAAGGTGGTGGTCGTGTTGCGGCGCATGAAATCATGATTGGTACCCCGGCGATACGTAACCTGATCCGCGAAAACAAGATTGCGCAGATGTTTACTGCCATCCAGACCGGTCAGCAGTTTGGTATGCAGACGCTGGACCAGAATTTGTTGCAGCTTATTCAGAAAGGCCTTGTTGAGAAAGCGGAAGCCAGAAGTAAGGCGGCCAATCCTGATACATTCCTGTAGAAACACGGCGCACGTAATTATCAGGAATAACTGGACCAAAGGAGTAGCCTAATGGAAAGAGATCAGGCGATAAAATTTGTACTGGATCTTTTGAAGATGATGATCGCTAAAGAGGGATCAGACATGTTCGTCACCGTGGGTTTTCCCCCCGCGATCAAGATTCATGGCCAGGTAACACCGGTTACCAAGACCCCCCTCAAGCCCGAAGACACCAAGGCGATGGTTTACGCAGTGATGCGCGATAAACAGCTCAAGGAATTTGAGGCAACCAACGAATGTAACTTCGCAATCTCCCCGCCAGGGATTGGTCGTTTCCGTGCCAATGCCTTTGTGCAGCAGGGTTATATGGGGATGATTTTGCGGACCATTACCTCCGACGTGCCAACACTGGATGGTCTTGGGTTGCCGGAGGTCATTAAGGATATATCACTGACCAAACGTGGCCTGGTCATTATGGTTGGCGGTACGGGTTCCGGTAAATCAACCTCAATGGCGGCCATGATCAATCACCGCAATGAAAATCAGGCCGGTCATATCATTACGCTGGAAGATCCGATCGAATATGTGCATCCGCACAAGAAATGTATCGTTACTCAACGTGAGATCGGCCTCGATTCGGAAAGCTGGGAAGTGGCGCTGAAAAATACCCTGCGCCAGACGCCTGATGTCATCCTCATGGGTGAGATACGGGATGCGGAAAGTATGGAACACGCGATTGCATTTGCCGAAACCGGTCACCTGTGTGTGGCTACTCTGCATGCAAACTCATCCAACCAGGCACTGGATCGGGTGATCAACTTCTTCTCTGAAGAGCGTCGTTCTCAGCTTCTGATGGATATGTCATTGAATATCAAGGCGGTGATAGCCCAGCGGCTGTTGAAGACACCGGATGGCAAGGGCCGTTCGGCGGCAATCGAAATCATGATTAATTCACCGCTCATTGCAGATCTTATTCTCAAGGGCGAGATACACATGATCAAGGAGATTATGGGTAAGTCCCGAGAGATAGGTATGGTCACCTTTGATCAGGCGCTGTTTGAGTTGTTGGAGGCTGACAAGGTCACCATGGATGAGGCATTGAAAAATGCCGATTCGGCAAACGAGCTGCGTCTGAAGGTGAAACTGGAAGGAAAGGCGGCCAAGGGTACGGATGCACTGGGGGGACTGGATCATCTGAGTCTGGAAGATGAAGAGGAAGAAGATCAAGGCCAGGGCATGTTTTAGAGTGCCGCCTGCCGATGCTATTGAAAGGAATTAAATAATGGATATCACGCCCTATCTTAAATTGATGATACAGAAGAGCGCCTCTGACCTGTATCTGACAGTGAATAGCCAGGTCAAGGTTAAAATCGACGGGCAGGCTGTGGCAGTGGGTAAGACCCTATTGACGGAAGATATGACGCGTGAGGCCGCCTACGGCATCATGAGTGACCGCCAGATCGCTGAATTTGAAGAAAACATGGAAAGTGATTTTGCCATTGCCATGCCGGATGGTTCTGCACGTTTTCGTGTCAATGTGTTTCGACAGCGTGGTGATATCGGCATGGTGCTGCGTTTGATCCCGTCAAAAATTCCCACAACTGAAGAGCTTGGAGTTCCTGAAGTACTGAAAGACATTATTATGGCAAAGCGTGGGCTGATCCTGATGGTGGGCGCCACAGGTTCCGGTAAGTCGACCACGCTGGCAGCGATGATCAATCATCGTAACCAGAATCAGGCGGGCCACATTCTGACCATCGAGGATCCGGTTGAATTTTCACACCCTAATTTGCAGTCTATCGTGAATCAGCGCGAGGTGGGTGTCGATACCCATAGCTACCACAACGCCCTCAAGGCCAGCCTGCGTGAGGCGCCCGATGTGATTCTGATTGGCGAAATCCGGGATCGGGAAACAATGGAGGCGGGACTGGAACTCAGTAATACCGGTCACCTGGCAGTATCGACCCTGCACGCAAACAATGCCAACCAGGCTCTGGAAAGGGTTATCAACATGTTTCCACAAACCAGCCACAAGCAGCTGTTCATGGATATGTCACTGAACCTGAAGTCAATCATTTCACAACGCCTGGTTCAGTCGGTTGATGGTGGACGGGTTGCGGCTATCGAGATCCTGATCAATACACCGCATATCGCAGAACTGATCCTGCAAGGCGAGATTGGTGAAGTGAAAGAGGCGATGGAAACCAGTGGCGCCAAGGGCATGGTTGCATTTGATGGTGCCTTGTATCAGCTATACAAGGACGGCAAGATTACCATCGATGAGGCCCTGGCCAACGCGGATTCCAAGACCAACCTGGAAGCAAAAATCAATTTTGGTGAATAACGAGGGTGTACTGAAATGTCTGAACAAGCGATTCCTTATTATGTTGTCTATGCAGGAACCATAGCCGGAGAGACAAAGTTTGGTTCACAGAAGATATTGAGCCCGATTGCCCTGGATAATGAAGATATTATTCAGGAGGTTGCCAAGCAGATCAAGACACAGAGACATTTTCTGGATGTCACGATTATCAACTGGAAGCAACTTCGGGTTTAGTGACCCGGTACTGTCTCCGGCCAGCAGGTTTCGACGCCACAAGCCCGTATTAACAGGCGCTAAATCCTCTTCTTGAGTCGCTCTTCTGTCAGCCTGCCTTCAAGGTACTTAACCGTATTTGGTGTCAGCGCATATTTACCATCATCGGTAACATGTAATTTATCGTTTTTCATCAGGAACTGGATATAGTCAATGAGGTTGGTTGAATAAAACGGCTTGTAATAGAGAATGGCCTGTTTTATCTCAACGTCAATCTCATCCTTCGTATAGCTTTTGATTTCCTGCACGATGTACATGTGCGCACAAGCGGCAAATATTAAATCATGGCCGGTGCGCCAGCCAATTTCCTTGGCTATAAATTCAGTCGTCAGGCGTTGCTTGAAGGGTGTGAGTACCTTTTTTAGCTTGCCTGGAGCAGGTTCTGGCTCCTGCTCCGGCTCCGGTTCTGGCTCCGGTTCTGGCTCCGGTTCTGGCTCCGGTTCTGGCTCCGGTT
>JAPHTU010000274.1 GCA_026196145.1 Gammaproteobacteria bacterium | reverse complement strand
TCGGCCTGCGGGGCAATGGACTGAAACTTCTCACGCTGATTGCCCTCGGTGACCTCATCCTCGCGCAGACGCTGTACCGCCTCGGTCGGGTGCGCCATCGGCTCGATATCGGCCGTGTCGATCTGGTTAAGCTGGTCCACCAGATCCAGAACCCGTGATAATTCTTCTGCATATTTCGGGCTGTCTGCCTCGTCAATTTGCAGGCGCGCCAGCCAGGCGATGTTGCGGATATCTTTGTTATTTAATGCCACCGTGGAACTCCAGATTAAAGCCGCGCGAAAGGTAACATAGTCCCCAGTAGTCTTTCCATCGGATATTACCGGCCAGGAGTCGGCACAAATCCCGTAAAACACCCTTATTTAGTAGGTTTTAGCCACTTTTCGCAGTTGCCAGCCAGTATGCGTGGCTGTAGAGTACGCGCCCTAGCTATTATAAGGATATGTAACAGGATGTTTAACGCAATCAGAGGATTGTTTTCCAACGATCTGTCCATTGATCTGGGCACGGCCAATACACTGATTTACTCTCATGGGCAGGGGATTGTGCTGAATGAACCTTCAGTGGTCGCTATCCGCGAAGATTCCAGCAGCGGCCGTAATGGTAAATCCATTGAAGCGGTCGGTATCGAAGCCAAACGCATGCTCGGCCGCACCCCGGGCCATATCACTGCAATTCGACCGCTGAAAGACGGTGTAATCGCCGACTTCACTTACACCGAGAAAATGCTGCAGCACTTCATTCGCAAGGTACATGAATCCCGTATGTTCCAGCCCAGCCCGCGCGTTCTGGTATGTGTACCCTATGGTTCCACCCAGGTAGAACGCCGCGCAATAAAGGAATCCGCCACAGGTGCCGGCGCGCGACATGTTTACCTGATCGACGAGCCAATGGCCGCCGCAATCGGTGCAGGCATGCCGGTAGACCAGGCCCGCGGCTCCATGGTGCTGGATATCGGTGGTGGTACATCTGAAGTTGCCATTATCTCCCTGAACGGCATTGTTTATGCGGCCTCCGTCAGGATCGGCGGTGACCGCTTTGACGAATCAATTAAAGACTATGTGCGCCGTAACTATGGCACCTTGATTGGTGAAGCGACTGCCGAACGTATCAAATGTGAAATCGGCTCCGCATACCCCGGTGCAGAAATGAAAGAAATCCAGGTCAAGGGTCGTAACCTGTCAGAAGGTATTCCACGCACCTTTACCCTCAATAGCAACGAGATCCTTGAGGCATTGCAGGAACCGCTGTTTGGTATCGTCGGTGCCGTGAAGACCGCGCTGGAGCAAACACCACCTGATCTGTGCGCCGACGTTGCCGAACGCGGCATCGTGCTGACTGGTGGCGGTGCCCTGCTACGCGACCTCGATCGCCTGTTGATGGAAGAAACCGGTCTACCGGTCATCATTGCAGAAGACCCGCTGACCTGTGTCGCGCGCGGTGGTGGCCGAATCCTTGAAGTCATCGATAAGGAAGGCGCCCAAATCTTCGCTCTCGACTAATTCAGCCATACAAGATCCGCCCGGCATGTCAGGCGGATCCTGGCAATAATGATCTGACGATTCGGCGATAACTGTGGCAGAATCCCGGCTTTAATATTCACAACGCCAGACGGGACTACTATTAACCCACTTTTTCTCAAGGGGCCCTCCAACCTGACACGGTTGATGATGGGCATCGTGTTTGCCATCGTGCTGATGACAATGGACCATCGCTTCAATCAGCTGGAAAAGGTACGCGCCAGTATCACTGTCCTGCTGTCCCCCGTACAATACCTGGTACATCTGCCACTTGCCGGCATTGACTGGCTCAGTGATACATTCTCCACGCACAAGACCCTGCTGGAAGAAAATCAGCGCCTCAACAAGGAATGGCACCAGTTACGTGCACAACTACTCAAATACAGTGCACTGGAAGCTGAAAACATGCGTTTGCGCGAGTTACTCGACTCATCAATCAAAATCCATGACCGCGTGCTGATTGCCGAAGTATTGCATGTAGAAATTGACCCGTTAAAGCGTCAGATAATTATCAACAAGGGTTCCAGGCATCAGGCGTTCATAGGCCAGACAATTATTGATGCCCTGGGTGTGGTCGGCCAGGTTATTCATGTCAGCCCACTCACATCGACGGTGATGCTGATCACCAACCCGGATCATGCCATCCCGGTCCAGGTTGCACGTAATGGTATCCGCTCAATCGCCGTCGGCAGCCAGGAAGATTATCGACTGGAGCTGCCTTATCTAGCGACCAACTCGGATGTCAAGAACGGCGACCTGTTAATTACTTCGGGCCTTGGCGGCCGTTTTCCCTATGGCTATCCGGTGGCAGAAGTTTATCGCGTAGAACAGGATGATGTTGCAACTTTTTCGAATGCCTACGCCCGTCCAACAGCAAGACTGGATCGCCACCGTGAAGTACTGATGGTATGGCCGGACAAACCGGATAAAAAACCGGATCAACCCACCGATAAAACCACAAAGCCGGCCAGCCAATGATTTACGAAGAAGCTAGCGGCAGCCGTTACATCCTGATCAGCCTTATTATTGCAATGGCGCTGACTATATTGCCATTGCCGGATTCTATTGCCGGTTACCGCCCGGAATGGGTCGCCCTGGTACTGCTTTACTGGATCATGGCCCTGCCACACAGGGTCGGCATCAATATCGCCTGGTTACTGGGTATCTGCCTGGATGTATTGAAAGGTGCCTTGCTCGGCCAACACGCACTGGCCCTGACGGTGCTGGCCTTCCTGATGTTAAATCTTTCCCTGCGTATCCGTGTTTACCCCTTCTGGCAGCAATCCGTCATGGTCGGCATGATGCTGTTTGTCTATCACGCCCTGTTACTCTGGATATACGATATGACAGGTACAGTAGAATTCACCTGGGCATACTGGTCACCGGTATTACTAGGTGCGCTGCTATGGCCATGGATATTTATCATGCTGCGTGATCTTCGTCGTCGACATCAGGTTCGTTAATTCAGGCCCTGGCCTTTCCGCGTCGTGCTCAGAACCCGTATCAAGGATTATCGAAGTGAAAACCGACTGTTCGCAGTCCGTGCCATCCAGGCCATTGCCTTCGTTCTCATCCTGTTAATCATACTCATCAGTCGACTGGTCTTTCTCCAGGTTTATGAATATGACACCTACGCCACGTTGTCGAAAGAGAACCGTGTAAAGCTGGTAGCCGTTGCGCCAACCCGCGGTATTATTTTCGATCGTAATGGCAAGGTACTGGCCGAGAGCCAACCCTCCTATAGCCTGGAAATCACCCCGGAACGCGTCAAGGACCTGGAGGCGGCAATCAATGAAATTGCACAAATCATCCCGATAGACAAACTGGATCGCAGTCGTTTTTATAAAATCAAGAAACGTCGGCCGGCCTTTGAGGGCATCCCCTTGAGGCTCAACATGACCGATGAGGAGGTTGCCCGTGTGGCCGTCGAACAACATCGACTACCGGGTGTTGATATCGTGGCAAGGCTGGTACGTCACTATCCGCAAAAAGAGCATGCTGTACATGCGATCGGCTATGTTGGCCGAATCAGCGAACAGGAGCTGGAGACAGTAGATCAATCCAATTACCGCAGCACCAACCATATTGGCAAGTTGGGTATTGAGAAACACTATGAGCACTTGCTGCATGGCAGTGTTGGCGTACAGCAAGTAGAGATCAACGCCCGCGGACGTATCTTGAAAAAGCTGGAAAGTGTCGCGGCACAACCAGGGCGCAACCTGCACATGACAATCGATTCAAACCTGCAGCGTATTGCCGAGGAAGCGCTCGGCGAGGAAAACGGCGCGGTGGTTGCCATCGAACCTGAAACTGGTGATGTGCTGGTGTTCGCCAGCCAACCGGGTTACGACCCGAACCTGTTCGTCAACGGTATCGACCACAAAACCTATAACGCCTATAACACCAGTGAAAACAAACCCCTGAACAATCGCGCCTTATACGGCAGGTACCCGCCCGGCTCTACCATCAAACCGTTTGTTGCACTCACCGGTCTGGAAACGAATGTCATCCAGCATGATCACAACACCAGCTGCCCGGGCTATTTTCGACTACCCGGAGATACCCACAAGTATCGCTGCTGGAAACAACACGGCCATGGCCCGGTGGATCTGAATAAATCCATTGTCCAGTCCTGTGACGTTTTCTATTATGAATTGGCACGCATGATAAAGATTGACCCCCTGCACGATTACATGAAGCTGTTTGGTTTTGGCGTTAAAACTGGTGTTGACCTGCTGGAAACCCGACATGAGCCGAGTGGATTATTCCCTTCCAGCGCATGGAAGCGACGTGTAAAGAAACAACCCTGGTATCCAGGCGAGACATTGATCACAGGCATAGGCCAGGGATTTACGCTGGTAACACCCCTGCAGCTTGCCGTTGCCACAGCAACCATGGCCAACCGTGGCAAGCTGATCAAGCCCAGACTGGTACGGGAGATTGAAAATATCCGCAGCGGAGAGAAACAACAGATCGCACCCATCCTGGTCAATAAAATCAATATTGTCGAAAATGATCACTGGCTACAGGTCATCGGCGCCATGAAGGATGTAATTCACACCCCACGCGGAACGGCTAGACGGCTGAACAAGGACATCCCATACACCATTGCTGGCAAGACCGGCACCGCCCAGGTCATCGGCATCAAACAAAATGAGAAATACGATGAAAGCAAGGTACTGAAAAAACATCAGGACCACGCCTTGTTCATTGCCTTCGCCCCGGTTGAAAACCCGAAAATCGCGGTCGCGGTCATCGTTGAAAACGGTGGTCATGGTGGCGCAACCGCAGCGCCTGTTGCCGGGAAAATAATCCGTTCATGGCTGATGCCGAAAATTGAATCGGGTGAAATCCAGCTGCCCACCGAAGAAGTAGAGGAAGAACCGGACAATGAATGAGCTGCTACATCGCTTGCACCTGGATGCCTTGCTGCTTTTCGGCATAATGACCCTGTGTCTTTTCAGCATGCTGGTACTGTATAGCGCAGGCGGGCAAGAGACCGACATCCTGGTCAAGCAGGGCATACGCCTGCTGTCCGGGTTTTTTGTCATGTTCATGCTGGCACAGTTTTCACCGCAGTTTATGCGCAGCTGGACACCCTGGGTCTACAGCCTGGGAATTATCCTGTTGATTCTTGTACTCACACACGGTGTACAGGCCAAGGGGGCACAACGTTGGCTGGATGTGTTTGGCTTGTTTCGTTTTCAGCCATCTGAAATTATGAAGCTTGCGCTACCGTTAATGGTTGCACGTTTCCTGTCCGAGTATGAGCTGCCTCCACGAATACCGCGCCTGATCGTGGCGGCCATTCTGATCGGCGTACCTTTTGCGCTCATTATCAAACAACCTGACCTGGGCACTTCCCTGCTGATTGGCGCCTCCGGGTTCTTCGTGGTTTTTCTTGCCGGTATTCGCTGGAAATACCTGATAAGTCTGACAATCGCCGGGGTCGCCATGCTACCGCTTGCCTGGTACTTCCTGCTGCACGATTACCAGAAAACCAGGGTATTAACCCTGCTAAACCCTGAAAGCGACCCGCTCAATGCGGGCTGGCATACCATTCAGGCAAAAATTGCTATCGGCTCCGGTGGTACCTATGGCAAGGGCTGGCTTAATGGTACGCAGTCACAACTGGAGTTTTTACCCGAGCGGCATACCGATTTCATCTTTGCCGTCATTGGCGAGGAATTCGGGCTCATGGGTCTGTTAATTCTGCTTGCTGCCTATCTTTTTATTACTGCACGCGGTCTGTATATTGCAACCTATGGTCAGGATACCTTTTCACGCCTGTTGGCCGGCAGCCTCAGTCTGACGTTTTTTATCTACGTGTTCGTTAACATCGGCATGGTCAGCGGTATACTGCCGGTAGTAGGCCTGCCCTTACCCCTGATCAGTTATGGTGGCACCTCCATTGTTACCCTGATGGCCGGTTTTGGCATGATCATGTCAGTGCAGACACACAAGAAACTGTTCCGCCACGAAGACTTTTAAGACTATTCACGCAGCTCACACATGAAACAGAATCACATGTCCTTCCACCCGGTATATCGACAGCTGAAACGTATGCTGACTCTATGCAACACCCTTATTGTTGCCGCCCTGCTTTTTAGTGGACCTGGCCATGCCGGTTACGAACAACGGGAAGATGTTCAGTCTTTTATTAACATGATGGTCGAGAAGCATGATTATGATCGAGACCTGCTAACCAGCTGGTTTGAAAAGGCGGTCAAGCAGGAAGCGACTATCAAGTCGCTGGATAAGCCGGCAGAGAGCATGCCCTGGCACCGTTATCGAAAAATATTCATGACCGACAAACGCATTAACAAGGGTGTCGAGTTCTGGATGGAAAACCGGCAAACCCTTGAACGTGCACACGCTACTTATGGCGTGCCACCGGAAATCATCACGGCCATCATTGGCGTGGAAACATTCTACGGAAAGTTCAAGGGCAAGTTCCCTGTGTTTGATACCCTGACCACCATTGCCTTCGATTACCCCAAACGCGCCAGTTTCTTTAAAAAGGAACTTGAACAGTACCTGTTACTTATTCGTGAAGAACAGCTTGATGCCTATACCCTGAAAGGATCCTATGCCGGCGCACTGGGCAAGCCACAGTTCATATCCAGCAGCTACCGCCACTATGCAGTCGATTTCGATAATGACGGTAAACGCGACCTACTGGAGAACACGGTAGATGCCATCGGTAGCGTCGCCAACTACTTCAAGAAACATGGATGGAAGGACGGTGATGCAATTACTGTAACTGCCCGCTATAAATCCGGCAAAAAGTTTTCTGAATATCCCATGAAGCCGGAAAACTCGATTAGCAAACTCAGTCAGTATGGCGTATTTCCTTCACAGCCCGTGCGCTCATCCGCCCTGGCAACCCCGATACAACTCGAACAGGAAGATCACATGGAATACTGGCTGGGGCTGCATAATTTTTATGTTATCACCCGCTATAACCACAGCAACCTTTACGCCATGGCAGTGTACCAACTCAGCCAGAGCATTAAGCAGCGCATGAAATGACCACCTGGCACATGAGCCTACCCTTCAGCAAGCACATGGGAAGCACCCTTAAAGCAGCAAGCTACCTGCTGGCCTTGACGATTGTCATCTCGCTAACAGGATGCGGCAGTGGCGCATTAACCCGTTCCAGTGGCGGAAAATATTACAAGGATGATGGTCCGCCGGCTGACTACCGTGACAATCATATCATTGCCGACGCCGTTCCAAAGGTAGAACCCAAAAGCCGCGGTGGCAATCCAAAATCCTATGTAGTATTTGGCAAACGCTACCACGTCATGGACAGCAGCAAGGGTTATGTCGATCGCGGAATTGCCTCCTGGTATGGAAAAAAGTTTCATGGTCGACGTACATCCAATGGGGAAATCTATGACATGTATGCCATGACCGCTGCGCACAAGACCCTGCCCATACCGACTTATGTTGAAGTCAGGAATATTAAAACAGGCAAGAAAATTATCGTGCGGGTCAATGATCGTGGCCCATTTCATGAGGGACGCATTATTGACCTTAGCTACGCTGCCGCTCAAAAACTCGGCACCTCCGGAAAAGGCACAGGCCTGGTGGAAGTCCGCGCCATTGATCCACTCGCCTGGAAGAAACCCGGACAGACTCAACAACCGACACGCACGGCAGATACCTCGGGCGATGCCAATCCGGATGCAAAAATCTATCTTCAGCTCGGCGCGTTTTCTTCCAGGGATAACGCCCAACGTTTACTGGTCAAAACCACGGGCCATGCTATTTCCGGGGCCTTCATCAAGAACGGGGTGAATCAAAATGGTGAGCCTGTTTATCGGGTGCGTGTCGGCCCACTCGCCACCATTGATTTAGCTGACAATATGATTACCCGCCTGCTGGACGCCAGCTTCTCCGAATTTCATGTCGTTATTGAATGATTGATTGATGCATTGTGGCTGAGAATGAGCAATAAGCTTTCTGACCAGACCAGCCCTTACCTGTTGCAACACGCCGATAATCCGGTGGACTGGCTTCCATGGAACGAAGAGTCCCTGCAAAAGGCACGCGATGGAAACAAACCCATCCTGCTATCAATTGGCTACTCCGCCTGCCACTGGTGTCATGTCATGGCACACGAATCCTTCGAGGACGCTGAAACCGCCGCCCTGATGAACAGGCTGTTTATTAATATCAAGGTCGATCGTGAGGAGCGTCCCGACCTCGACAAGATTTACCAGACGGCACACCAGGTATTGACTCAACGTCCAGGTGGCTGGCCACTGACCCTGTTCCTGCGCCCGGATAATCACATGCCATTCTTTGCCGGTACCTATTACCCAAAACAGCCGCGCAGCGGTATGGTGAGTTTCATGGATCTGATGAAACAGGTCCATGACTGGTACCAATCGCACCCGGATGAGCTGGCTCAACAAAATGAGCAGCTCACCGATATCATGCAACGCATTGCTGATGCTATACCCGGTAACGAGCTACCGGATAGCTCACTATTTCAGCTCGCCTTGCAACACCTGTCACAGTCTTACGATCAACAGCTTGGCGGTTTTGGCAAGGCACCCAAATTTCCGCACCCGACAAACCTGGAACGCTTGCTGCGCCACTGGCATCAGGACAAATCAACAGAAAGTGAAGCTAAAGAATCCCTGCACATGGCCACCTTCACCCTGCAACAAATGGCGCTCGGCGGCATGTACGACCAGATCGGCGGTGGCTTTTGTCGCTACTCGGTCGATGATCAGTGGATGATTCCACACTTTGAGAAAATGCTGTACGACAACGGCCCGTTACTGGCGCTATATGCACAGGCCTATGCTGCAACAGGAAACCAGCTTTTTAAACGCATAGCCGAAGAAACCGCCGACTGGGTGAAGCGCGAGATGCAATCACCCGCTGGTGGTTATTACTCGACACTGGATGCCGACTCCGAGGGCGAGGAAGGCAGATTTTATGTCTGGTCATCAGAGGAGGCAGAAAAGCTGCTTGAAGCAGAAGAATACGCCGTGTTCAGCAAACGTTTTGGTCTGGATCGACCAGCCAACTTTGAAGGCAAATGGAATCCCCATGTATATCAATCAGTGGAACAAATCGCCGAATCCCTACAAAGCCGTGAGGAGCTGGTCGATAAGCTGTTAACACGTGCCAGGCACAAGTTATTCGAGGCACGCGAGCAGCGCACCCACCCGGGGCGTGATGAAAAAATCCTGACCTCATGGAATGGCCTGATGATCAGGGGTATGGCAATAGCCGCGCAACACCTGAATCGACCTGACTACGCAACCTCGGCCCAACGTGCCCTGGACTTTATTCATCAAACGCTGTGGCAAAATGGTCGCCTGTTGGCGACGCATAAAGATAATAAAACACATTTGAATGCCTATCTCGATGACTACGCCTACTTGATCGACGGTATATTGGAACTACTGCAGTTCCAGTGGCGCAGTAAGGACCTGCAATTCGCCCGCGAACTGGCTGATGTATTACTAACCCATTTTGAAGACCGGCAACACGGCGGATTTTATTTCACCTCGGATGATCATGAGGACTTGATACAGCGACCCAAGCCCTATATCGATGACGCCATGCCGTCCGGAAACGGTATTGCCGCCTATGCCCTGCAACGACTAGGGCACCTGCTTGGAGAGGTTCGATATCTTGATGCCGCAGAGCGTTGCCTGAAAGCTGCCAGCAATACCATGCAACAACACCCCTATGGTTGCATGGCGATGTTACTGGCACTGGAGGAGCATAACAGACCGGTAACAACCATTATTATCCGAGCCGACGGGCAGGAGACGGATGAATGGAAGAAAAAGTGTATCTTACCTTACCAACCCTGCCAGCAGGTCTATGCAATCAGCAATACTGAAACGAATTTACCGGCAGCTATAACTGCCAAACATGGCGGGGATAAGGCGCTGGCCTACATCTGCACTGGTACGACATGCGGTGAACCTCTTGATACGCTGGATACCATACTTTCCCGGTAACACGGGTTACTGCGGCATCAAACGCGTTTCGTAATAGTCATGTTACCTATTACGAAAATAGTATCTACGGAAGTAATATAGGCAGGTATGCTCACTCACCATTATCTACATCTCGCGCACGATACAGTCGCTCAATTTCCGGTGCAGTAAACGGGCGTGGGTATGCCTGCTCCGATGCAGGCACGGATTGGTCCAGACTGGTCCACGCATCTGCCGGCAGTCCATCTACCAGTGGGGCCATTTCGGCCTGAAATTCAAGCACATTACCTTTGTAACCCAATCGCCCCTTGCCAAGACCCAACGCGGTCGATGATTGATGGCAGCTTTTGCATGTGCGGGCAGCGCCCGTAGTATGCGGTGAGATTGCTGCGAAGCGACGGATAAAACGGGTTCCATCAAGGTCAGGGTGATCCAGCGACATAATCATGCCCGGCAGGAAAACACCAATCGTATCGGCATCCAGTTTACCCAGTGCTGCAGCACCGGCGCCCGAACCCCATCGACGTTCGCGCCAGGCACCAGTTGAAAACCGCTGCAGGGTATGATCCCACTGTTTGCCTTTTTCGTCATAACTCATATGACAGCCGAGACACGTTGGTACCCAGCCAGCATGACAGCTATCGCATGAAAGCGTTTTATGTTCCGCTGATAGTGGCATATGAGACTCCCCCAGCTGTGGAATCCTGATTGGCTTACCACCAAGTTTTGGGTGTAGTAACAAGCCATCTGCCCTGCCTTCTATGTGTACAAGCGGGGTTCCGGAAGATGTCTGCAAAAACGACTGGCCTGCATCTGGTTTGTAAGGTATCCGTTCAAGCATGAATTTGTACTGCTCTGGCCAGGCAGCTACTGCCAGTCGTGGATTGCTGTTAGCGTGGCAATCATTACATCTAATATCAATACCATGAGTTTTCTCTGTTGAGTTGAGACCCATCAAGCCAGTACCGGTGTGGCAGTCAATACAGGCCATACCTGCCTTGTGATGAACATCAGGTATCTCTCTGTGAAGCAGTCGGCCATCCGCCAATCTGGCATGCTTCCCAGAGGGTACTACAGTGGCTTTGGAATCAACTTCCGCCAGTCCCGCGTAACTCAGCGAGATTCTGCCTGAGCGTGAATGACAACCAAAGCAACGCCCATCTTCCACCTTTCTTATTAGTGCAGGGTGCTTGTCGTCAGGCAATGTATTCAGGTGACAGGCCAGACACCCACCTCCTCTGTCTTTTACCGCATCAGTCTGATGAGGCTTTCTGTCATGACCAAGGTGACAGCTTGCACAAAGTTTGCGCATCATGCTGTCAGCGATACCCTGTCCCAATGTCTGGAAACTACCCCCTGACCCCTGGTGCGTATCCGGTTCCAGTACCTGTCGTGTGGTGCGTACAATATTCCTGCCTGTATGCATGGCGCTACTGAGGACACCTTTTGCATGTTCTGGATGGCAGCCTGCGCAAGTCTTATCTATATTAGACAGGTTCCCTGGTGAGGCAATCAGACCAAGATGTGCGGACGATTTGTCGTCTGACGCTTCATTTCCCAGGTGGCAGGTCACACAGGGCTGGCTTTCAAAACGATGCTTCTCATTTAATTCATGGTTTGAGGATGTATGGCAGGCTACGCATTGAGCAGCATGGGTATTTTTAAACAAATCTGGCAACGTGAGGCCGAAGGCCAATAGAGCCAGAATATATACGCGCAATGTAATCATGACTTCAAGGATCCAGACAGAA
Source organism: Gammaproteobacteria bacterium (assembly GCA_026196145.1). GTDB lineage: Bacteria > Pseudomonadota > Gammaproteobacteria > JAJDYQ01 > JAJDYQ01 > JAJDYQ01. The sequence goes on along the minus strand of JAPHTU010000274.1, from coordinate 6,797 downwards.
TATTCAAGCTACCACCCGGAATTGATGGCATATCGAGGGTTATTTAATCTAGGTTAATTGATGTGTATCAAATTTAATCAAATAGTTATGCAATTTTAATGCTTTCTATATCATAATGGATACGCGTGCTTATGAGCTTCAATTGGAGCTCACGACAGTTACAAAATAATAATTTTACTGTTTAGCCATGTTTATGGCGTACGCGTGGAAAAATAAACAAGCCTGATAATGGCTTAACAATTTACCAAGGGAACCAAAGGAGAATATCGCCATGATGGGGAAAATACGCCTGATATTAAGCTTGCTCTCGTTCGGCTTGCTGTTCGCACCTTTCACACTGTATGCCGATGGGCATGAAGGTGCATCAGTCCAGCACATCAAACCGGAGACCTGCAAGCAGTGTCACGAGGAAATCTACAACCAGTGGAGCGGTTCCATGCACGCAAACAGCTCCGCACTCAAGGACCCGATCCATGGCGCCTTCTATAAGAACGTAATGGGTGATCCCAAAAAAGAGGATCTCCGCAACAAGAAAGGCAAGTATCCGGTTTGCCTGAAATGTCATGCCCCGGTCGCTGCCATGGAAAAGAAAACCAAGCTGGATGCCAAACCAGCCTATGCAAATGGCATCAGCTGCGTGGTATGTCATAGCTTCAAGGCGTTCAAAGGCCCTGATAATGCCAAGACTGGCAAGCCACAATACGGTATTGATGCCTACGAAATTGACAAGAAATCCTTGCACGGCCCTTCCGGTGTTACCTATACCACCGAGCGGGTTCCTGAAGGATCCAAATGGCCCACGCCAGTTCATCACCCACAACCAATGCAGGGTAACAAGGCCGCACTATTCAAAAGCAATGATGCCTGCATGGGTTGTCACGAGAAACGCGACAACTCCAAGGGCGCTCCACTGTGCCGTACAGGTAACGAGTATCGCGAAGCTAAAAACTTTGTTGCCTGCCAGGCCTGTCATATGGCTATCGTAACCGTACCTAAACTGGACAAGGGCAATGTTGTGCCAGGTAAATTTGTCAGCGTTGCCGATCACTCCATGGCTGGTGGTCATGATGGCAAGATGATTACCCGTGGTATTTCCTTAACCATGGATACCAAGAAGAGTGGCGATAAATTGAAGGCAGATGTAACCGTTCGGAACCGCCTGCCGCACGCCTATCCAACCGGCGCACCATTCCGTAACTTCTATCTGAAAGTAGCGGTGTACGATAAGGGCGGCAAAGAGCTATGGAAGAACTACAAGACTCATCCGATCAAGGACGACAAGAAGTCTGCATTCTGGTACACACTGGGTGACGAGACTGGGAAGCCGACAGCACCACCAGTAGCAACCAAGGTATTGGCGGATACCCGTCTGAAGCCTAACGAGTCACGTACCGTGAAATATGATATCCCGCTTCCGAAGGGTGCCCATATCGTTCGTGCCGAGGCGCTATATGACCTGCTGCTGCCACCAATCAAGGCACAAATGAAAGGCAAGCTACCGGGTGACCTACTACGTCCCAAGCTGGCTGCTTCTGCAGAAATTCGACTGTAGTTCATAACGGCAACCAGGATTTAGCCTGACTGAGTCCTGGTTGCTTTTATTTATGGAAGGTTCTTACACACAAAGATCCTGAATTCATGAAAATTCCTGCCAGCATACTGCTGTGTCTGTTCGCTTTAATCAGTGTTCAGGTGCATTCGCAGGAACAGGAAACCGATGCGGGCAAAGAGTCCACTGAAGACAGCTGGGACTGGTCCAGCTTCGAGGCAATGGATGACACACCAATTTCATCCAAGGGTGTGATCGAAAAAGAGGCGACAGAAACCCCCTCCCGCCGACTCGGCATCGAGGAAGTGACGGCCCCGGATATGGAGGCCAAGCCGCATCGAGTATATGAACTGTTTCCCGGTATGCCGTCATTCGAGGTCATATCCAGTAAAAAAGACACCGAGATGCATCCCTGCTCCAACTGCCATGAGTGGCAGAAGAGCGACAAAACTCCCAGATTTCTGAAACAGCCACACGATAATTTCGCACTCCTGCATGGCCTGCACGGCAAGGGGCAGTTCTGGTGTTTCACCTGCCATGACACAAAAGACAAGGGCCTCCTGAAAACGATGGAAGGTGAGTATGTCAATTTTGAAGAGGCCTATATCCTGTGCAGCCAGTGTCATGTGAACCAGGCGCGAGACTGGGCCTATGGTGCGCATGGCAAACGTGTTGGTAACTGGAAGGGAAAACGCCAGGTATATAACTGTACCGCCTGTCACTACCAGCACAGTCCTGCCTTGAGATACCGTAATGCATTGCCAGGCCCTGTAGTCAGGATGGGACTGGAGCGCCCCGCTCACTGGGTTCCTATGGCGAAAAGAAAATCGGTGGTAATGAAGCCGGAAAAGCTGTGGGAAGAGCATGGGCAAAAAGGGACTGGTCATGAGTAAGCCAGATTTAAACAAACCTGACCTGGCCCGGCGCCGATTCCTGCTGGGTGTGGGTGCAGCCACGGCGGCGACGGGTGCAGCCACTGCATCGGCTGCCTGGGGCGGTAACACCATGAGTGATGCCTTTGCTGATTTTTTTCAGCAGCATTACCAGCGGATGACAGAGGATGAAATACGGCTGACGCTGGAACGTATCGAACGCAAGGCGAAACGACGCTATGACGCCGACATCAACTGTAAAAACACCCCTCCACAGGAAGGCGTCGTATTTGGCTATGCGCTTAATATCTCAAAATGCCGCGGTTACCGTGACTGTGTACATGCCTGTGTTACGGAGAATAACCTGGGCGAAGATACGCAATACATCCGTGTACTGGAAATGCCTGAGGGTAGCCTGGACCTGAACCATGCGGACCACTATTACGATTCAAAGGATTTACCGCACGCGGGCCATTATTACCTGCCCATGCAGTGCATGCATTGCGATAACCCGCCTTGCGTCAAGGCCTGCCCGGTCGAAGCCACATGGACTGAACCCGATGGCATCGTGGTGGTGGACTATGACTGGTGTATCGGCTGTCGTTACTGTATGACAGCCTGTCCTTACCAGGCACGACATTTCAACTGGGGATCACCCCGGCTGTCCGCAGACAAGATCAATACAGACACGCACTACCTTGGTAACCGTCCAAGACCCAGGGGCGTGGTAGAAAAGTGTCATTTCTGTGTACAACGCACGCGCGAAAATCGCCAACCGGCCTGCCAGGAGGCCTGCCCCACGGGTGCGCGCATCTTCGGCAACCTGCTGGATCCAGACAGTGAGATTCGTTACGTACTGGAAAACAAGGCGGTGTTTCGATTAAAGGAAGAACTCGGAACGGAACCCAAGTTCTGGTATTTCAGGGACGCGTAATATGCAGGGAAAAACGGCGCCATGATGGATCTCTATTATCTTGTCCGCGACGGCATCAGCCAGATGCTGCATGGCTCGCTGAACTACATCATCTGGGTCGTCTTGCTGCTACTGCTGATACTTAATGGCGGCTGGTTCTACTATCAACAGCTAAGCGAGGGACTGGTTGTCACCAATATGACCAACCAGGTCTCATGGGGATTTTATATCGCCAACTTTACCTTTCTGGTCGGTGTGGCCGCCGCAGCCGTGATGCTGGTCATTCCGGCATATGTCTTCCGTCGCAATGACATCAAGGATGTCGTACTGATGGGCGACAGCATGGCAATTGCTGCCGTCATCATGGCAATCCTGTTTGTGGTGGTAGACCTGGGTCGACCCGACAGGTTCTGGCACATGATACCCGGACTGGGCCGGTTTAATTTTCCTGAATCGCTGCTGGCCTGGGACGTGATTGTGCTCAACGGCTACCTGCTGCTTAACATGGGCATATCCTTTTACATCATTTATTGCCACTACCGTGGCTGCCAACCCCAGTTAAAGCGCTATTTTCCGTTCGTCATTCTTGCGATCTTCTGGGCCATCTCCATCCATACGGTGACTGCATTCCTGTTCTCCGCCAACAGTGGCAGGCCCTACTGGCACAACGCCCTGCTGGCGCCACGTTTTATTGCCTCGGCTTTTTGCTCGGGCCCGGCATTGATGCTGCTAGGGCTACAGATCATCCGCTCGGTGAGCAACTATCCAATCAGCCGTATGGTGATCAAACATCTGGCCATTGTTATGACCATATCTTTACAGATCACCCTGTTTTTCACGGCAGCAGAACTATTTACCGACTTTTATAACGAGGGTGAACACGCCGCATCGGCAAGGTACCTGTTTCTGGGACTGAACGGGCATACTGCGCTCACCCCATGGATATGGACGGCACTGGTGATGCTCGTGATCGCAACACTAATCGGCATGATTCATCCACTACGTCGAAATCGGACGCTGCTCAATATTGCGGCTGTCCTGACTATCATTGGTATATGGATAGAAAAAGGTATGGGATTTATCATCCCCGGCTTCATCCCTTCACCGATTGGAGAGATATACGAATATACACCTAACATGACCGAAATCATGGTCAGCCTGGGTATTTGGAGTCTAGGCTTATTAGTATTCACCTTGCTTGCAAAGGTCGCCATTCCTATCGAATGCGGCACGCTGCGTAAGCCGGGTGTCGAAGTATCTGATCCTATATGCAACTTGAAAAATACACCGACCAAAGAGGGAACCAGTCCATGAAAACACAACGACTAAGAATCGGCGGCATCTCAACCATCCTGGCCATAGCTCTCACCCTGTCCATGTCTGCGCCACTGCAGGCTGATACGGTTAAAGGCCGAATCAAGTATATTTCCAACAAGGCAAACACCATACAGATCGACATCAAGGGGAAACCCCCTGCCGTTATACGTTTCGACAAGAACACGACCTTCAAGAACACCGAAAGCATCAAGACATTATCGCCACCCGACCTGATCAAGGTAGATTTCGAACCGGGCAAGGCAGCAAGCACCATTAGCAAGATCGTATTCGGTCTACCGCCAGGAGTGGAGATCGATATCAAGGAACTGCTTGCGATCATGCAGAAGAAACAGGGGCCTTACGTACTTGGCGACGCACGGCCTGCAAAGAAATATCCGAAGAGCCATATTCCATCCTCCATCTCCACACCGGGCCCGGATCCCATAAAGTTGCTAGCGGCGTTACCCAAGGACAAGAACCAGCTGCTGGTTTTTTATTGTGGCGGTCCTACCTGCCCGTTTACGGCCAAGGCAATCAAGCTCGCTACTGAAGCCGGCTATACCAATGTAAAAGGCTTTCAGAAAGGCATTCCCGGCTGGAAAAAAGCCAAGTTACCAGTGCATACCAGCCGCGGCTGGATGGCAAAGAACCTCAACAAGCACCATGTCGTCATCGATATCAGGGACCCGTCAAAGGCGAGTAGCGAGCATCTAAGCAGTGCCGTCACCCTGCCGACCGCGCAACTGGTCGCCATGACACAGGACTTTATCAAGACACAGAAGCTCGCGCGTCTGCCCGGCGTTACCGATTTGCGTGCGCCCATCATTCTGTATGCCGACACGCATACCGACAAGAATGTCATCCTCGCCTTCAAGGAACTGCGTAAATGGGGTTATGGCAATGTCAGCATACTGGAGGGTGGTTTGCAGGCATGGAAGGCCGATGGCCTGCCCACAACATCCGGCAAGCTGGCAAAAAACATCAACTTTGTAAAGAAGCTGGCAAAGGGTGCCATTGCGCCGGATGCCTTTCGTAGTATTCAAAAGACTGCCGATAAGGTTGTCTTTCTGGACGTACGCACCGAGGCAGAGCTCGTAACAAAAGGCGCACTCAAGGGGGCGCTACATATCCCCCTGGATACATTGGAAGACAGCCTCGCCAAGCTACCGAAAGACAAGGAAATCATTGTCTTTTGCGAGAATGGTATCCGCGCCGAGATGGCTTCCGGCACACTGCGTGATAACGGCTTCAAGTCACGCTTCCTGAATGAAACCACCGAATTCGACGGCAAAGGCAATATCAGCTTTTGAAGCACTTCATTCACTAATAACAGGCAGGTGAAATGAAGCGTCGGGAGTTTATTAAACTATCGGGGATTTTGGGGACAGCCAGCGCGGCTGTCCCCTCCGTTTTCCTGGGCGGCTGCGCCAGCAAACCACTGCCGGGCAGTGGCGAGGTCGCTGTTACGCCAACCGTTTGCGATATCTGTTTCTGGAAATGTGCCGCCCACGTCTATAACGAAGACGGCAGGCCGTGGAAGGTCGTTGGCAACCCGGATGATCCACACAGCGAAGGACGCTTATGTACCCGAGGCACAGGGGGCATAGGCGCCTATCTTGATCGTGACCGCCTGAAGCAGCCATTGATGCGGGTAAAGAGTGATGGCAAAGACCGCTTTGAACCGGTCAGTTGGGACAAGGCGCTGGGCTATATTACCGACCGTATGCAAGACATCGCCAGCAAGCATGGCAACGATCGAATGGCGCTGCTTGCACACGGTTCTGGTGGCGGGCATTTTGAGCGTCTGCTACAGGCTTATGGCTCGCATATCTATGCCCACCCCTCCTATGCCCAATGTCGCGGTCCACGTGAAATTGGCTTTGCACTGACTTACGGGGAAGGCGTCGGCTCACCCGATCGTACCGACATGGCAAACTCCCGATGCATCGTACTCATCGGTTCTCATATCGGCGAAAACTTGCATAACGGCCAGGTACAAACCCTGACACAGGCACTGGATAATGGTGCCTCACTGATCACGGTGGACCCTCGTTTTTCAGTTGCCGCCAGCAAGTCTGAGCCCTGGCTACCCATCCGCCCGGGCACCGATATTGCGCTGCTGCTGGCCTGGATGAATGTCATCATC
>JAPHTU010000014.1 GCA_026196145.1 Gammaproteobacteria bacterium | reverse complement strand
CTTGTTACATGTCTTGTTACATGTCTTGTTACATGGTTATCATAAACTCTCAAATGAGCAACTAATACCGCTGCTTATTAGGAATAACTCCTCGAACGCCACCACGAGGGTTCCCCATATCTCCTACTCGCCTAGGGATAAAGTGAATATGACAATGGAATACAGTTTGTCCTGCTGACTCACCATTGTTGATACCAATATTGAATCCGTTCACGAATGAGTCCGAGTTTTCAATTCTAGACCTTATTTTGACTAAAAGATTATGGCATGCGTCTATTTCTTCTTTTGTTAAATCGAAATATGTTTTCGCATGTCGCTTTGGTATTACCAATGTGTGGTATTTTGTTACAGGGAATCCATCATAGATCGCATATGCCAGATCATTCTGTTCAATGATCCGCTCATCAGGAATGGTGCAAAATATACATTCAGACATTAATCTCCCCCATTAACATGTAACTAGAACATAGATATCAGCATACATGCCACACTATCTAGATCTACCTAAACCACCATAGTCGCATGCATTCATAAATTTACAAAATAGCCTTATTTTTACAAGCTCGTTTTTCTTATTACAATGTTGCTATTCCCACTCAATTGTTGCTGGCGGCTTACCCGATATGTCATAGGCAACACGCGAGATACGCGGAATCTCGTTAATAATACGGCGAGACAAGTGATCCAGTAATTCATAGGGTAAGTGTGCCCAGTGGGCAGTCATGAAATCAATGGTTTGCACTGCTCTCAGTGCAACAACATAGTCATAGCGTCTGGAATCACCGGTGACACCAACCGATTTTACCGGTAAAAATACGGCAAATGCCTGACTGACCTTGTCGTACCAGCCAGACTGGCGCAGTTCCTGAATAAAGATATCATCAGCCAATCTTAAGATATCGGCATACTCTTTTTTCACCTCACCCAGTATACGAACCCCGAGACCCGGGCCAGGGAACGGATGGCGATAAACCATCTCGGCCGGCAGTCCCAGTTCAACGCCAATCTTGCGCACCTCGTCCTTGAACAGCTCCCGCAGGGGCTCAACCAGCTTTAGCTGCATATAATCCGGCAGCCCGCCTACATTATGGTGTGACTTGATGACCTTGGCCTTGCCGGTTTTTGAGCCTGCTGATTCAATCACGTCGGGATAAATCGTTCCCTGGGCCAGCCATCTGGCATCCGTGATCTTTGCGGCCTCTTCTTCAAATATATCGATGAACAGGTTGCCAATAATCTTTCGTTTTTGTTCAGGGTCAGACTGTCCTGCCAGTTTTTCAAGAAATCTGTTTTCCGCATCCACGCGGATGACTTTGACGCCCATGTGCTGGGCAAAGGTTGCCATCACCTGGTCACCTTCGTTCAACCGTAACAGGCCATTATCGACAAATACACAGGTGAGTTGATCGCCAATGGCCTTGTGCAGCATGGCCGCAACGACCGAGGAGTCAACGCCACCGGAAAGCCCCAGGAGCACATGGTCAGTACCGACCTGTTCACGGATACGCTCAATACTGTCATCAATAATATTGTCCGGCGTCCACTGCGCAGCACATTCACAGATCTCGTGAATAAAGCGACTGATAATACGTTCACCCTGCTTGGTATGCGTGACCTCGGGATGAAATTGCAGGCCATAAAAACGGCGTGATTCATCGGCCATACCCGCCAAAGGCGCATTATCTGTACTGGCGATGGCAATAAATCCATCCGGCAGGGACTCAACCCGATCACCATGACTCATCCAGACATCCAGCATGCCATAACCATCTACCGTGGTACGGTCTTCGATGTCCCTTAATAAATGCGTATGCCCATGGCAGCGCACCTCGGCAAAGCCGAACTCATGCTTGAGTGACTGGGCAACTTCACCGCCCAGCTGTGCTGCCATCGTCTGCATGCCATAGCAGATACCCAACACCGGCACACCGGCTTCAAATAACCAGTCATGCGCCCGTGGTGTCTCGTCCGAGGTAACAGTTTCCGGTCCGCCGGAAAGAATAATGCCTTTCGGCTTGAATGCCTGGAAATGTTCGACATCGGCATCGTAGGGCATGATTTCACAGTACACACTGGCTTCACGTACACGCCGGGCAATCAGCTGTGTGTACTGCGAACCAAAGTCGACAATGAGAATTCGATCCGAATGGATATCTGTCATAAGGTATCTACTTTTACTTGAAACTCGATGTAACGCCTTGAACAGCGGTTACTTATAGTAATTCGGTGCTTCCTTGGTAATCGTCACATCGTGCACATGACTTTCCTTGATACCAGCACCCGTTATCTTGACGAACTCCGGACGGGTACGCATCTCGTCAAGATTTGCGCATCCAACGTATCCCATACTCGCCCTGAGGCCACCAATCAGCTGGTGCACGATAGGGATCAAAGACCCCTTGTAAGGTACCCGGCCTTCAATACCTTCCGGCACCAGCTTTTCTGCCTCGACAGAGTCCTGGAAATAACGATCACTGGAACCTTCCTTGCCAGCCATGGCGCCAAGCGAGCCCATACCGCGGTAGGACTTATAGGAACGCCCCTGAAATAACTCAACCTCGCCGGGCGCCTCTTCCGTGCCAGCGAACATACTGCCCATCATCACGGTTGAAGCACCGGCAGCGATGGCCTTTGACATGTCCCCTGAATAACGGATGCCGCCATCGGCGATTGCAGGTATGCCTTTCTTCTCCAGGGCACGCGCGGCTTCGGCGAT
>JAPHTU010000206.1 GCA_026196145.1 Gammaproteobacteria bacterium | reverse complement strand
GGCATTGCCCGCCAGGATGTCCTCCATGGTAAAGGGCCATTTCTTGTCATCGTTTATCATCACAATCGCCAGGCCCATTTCGGTAATGGCATCCTCTACCTTGTCCTGACTAACTGGAGGCCTTGCTACTTTCTTCCCCTTCTTTCCCTTCTTCCCCGCTGACGCAGATTTCGCCTCCCGTTTATCTGCTGCCACCAGTACTCCAGTCACATCATTGATGAGCTGCTTCATATCCAGCTTTTTCTTAAAGAAAAAATTAACCGCACCCAGTTTGATGGTGCTCACCAGGAATTGCGTCGTTTCGATAGAGGCCATGTCGGCGATAGAACTCAGAAAGATAAAGGCCGGTGGGTCGGACTTTTTAGCTATGACGCTTTTCATCCACTCCACGCTATCCTGCCCGGCAACCGTGGTATCGAGAATAATCAGGGCATATTTTTTAACACCGGATATTTTATCCAGCCCGCCTGAAGCAGCCGCATCATACTTGTCCACCTGTACATCGGGGTGGATCTTTTTTATCAAATGCTGCACTACCTTTCGGTGCTTGGCATCATCATCAATAATCAGTATCGAAGGCATGTGTGTGGCGGCTAATTTTTTCTTATGGTTTGCATCTCTGACACCGGGAGGTACCCCCCATATCGACATGAAGTGACGGTATTGTATTCCCAGAAACCCAAAGCTACCAGCAAGCAACACCCCGGACCCGGATAGCCGCAATATTTACAACATTCCGTGGGTACGCCAATGGGTGAGGGATTGTTGTTTAATTACAATATTTGAAACACTTATAGCAGGGCTCGAGTATTGAATACTCGAGCCCTGTTTTTACCGGCTATCTAATCTCCTATCAAGCTAAAAGGAGCCCAGAAAATTGGATGTGCATAGCTGTACGCTATTTTTCCGTTTTCAGGGCTCTTGTAAACACCATCGGTAATCGTGTTCAACATACTTAACCTGAGGGCTTCAGCGCGGTCTGATGATGATTTTCCTGATTCAAATACGCCGGTTGTTAACTGGCGAGCAGAGTTCGTTTCAACCGGCCAGTTACTTACCAGCAATGAACGTGCGCCCGCGTAAAAGAATGCCCGACCGAGTCCCGATACTGCTTCAGCGCCTTCACCATCGCTACTGCCGGTATTGCAGGCAGATAATACAACCCAGTCCGCATTGAGGTTGAGATTCATGATCTCATCCATGGTCAACAACCCATCACCCTCAACTCCACTGACATCGGGCGCACTTAATGCCAGCGCAGGCTGCGTAAGCCCATCCAGGTCACCGGGAATTAATCCGTGGGTCGCGAAAGCCACGACGCGGTAGTTGGAAAGGTTGGTGGATTTCACGAGGGATTCGTTGGCTCGTTTTCCCAGATAGATACTGTTAGTGTCTTTAATGCCAAGCGCACTGGCAATGTCCTTTATTTCATCAGCCGTTTCAGACAGGCGAGGCAGGCGACTAATGTCGGCACTGGACAAACCGGACAACGCCGGGGCAGAACGAAAGGTCATGCCGCCGCGCGTGACGATACCGCTGGTTTTGCTTGTTACCTGGGCTAAAGCAGCCGTTGCCTGTTCAGCATTGAACCAGGGGTCACCGAATGCAACCAGGGGCTCCCTGTTTGTCCTGGGGGTCTCAAGAGATCGCAAGGTCTGCAGTGCATCGGCAGATGGCAGGTTGGCAATGGCATGGGTTTTAACCAGGAAGGGTACATCACGATAACGGGAAAACAAGGGACGACTCTTTCTCGGTAACGATACTTTTTTGGTTGTTAGAACAGACAGGGGAAGATGGCCTAATGGTCCGTGCGCAACAACAATGAGGTTGCCCTTGTCATTCCAGATATGTTGCGATGGCTTCAGAATCTGCGTAAAAATTTCATGTGAGGTCTTCACGTTAAAAGTCGGGATGCTGGCCAGGCTGGCACCTGTTGGCGCAAATGCCTTGCGTAACCTGTCTACTTTTCGTTGCAGCTGCTGATAACCTGTTGCTGACACGGAGAACTGGACGGGCTTGTCTTTGGCTACAGTCCAGACATAGGTCTTGTCTGTACTACTGTAAGTAGCAATAAAGGCCTCGTCCGCGGTTAACAGCGTCTTGATCTTGTTCAGGGTCAAAGGTGCCGGATTCAATAGCTCTGCGTATTCAGGAAACCTGCTGGTGATTTCATCCAGGATCGCGGCCTGCGCCTTGCGCAATTG